>CAYVUQ010000077.1:7173-7382 GCA_964454915.1 uncultured Puniceicoccaceae bacterium | reverse complement strand
TTCTGGAAGGGCCGGGAATCCTTGCGCGCCGAGCTGGTGGACTGGCGACCGGCGGAACCGTACGCTTGAAAAGACCGCCGTCCCACGGTTTGCTGTCCGGTTTCGAGAATGCGACCGGCCACCGCCACAATCTGCCTTGTGACCTCCGCCCTCCTGGCGGCGGCGGGCTTCCTGATCCCGGCGTACTTCGGCGCGGTTGATCCGGCCGT
>CAYVUQ010000077.1:993-7163 GCA_964454915.1 uncultured Puniceicoccaceae bacterium | reverse complement strand
GGCTGAAACCGCCCGGTCGCTGGCTCTGGCGGGATCGCCGGGTGCGGCCCGTTTTCTGACGGACTCCGCAAGCAAAAGCACGGGGGACCAGGGGTCCTCGCACCCGGTGTGGGAGAAACTGATCGGCGAAACGGGGGTCGCCCCCGGCGGCCCGGCGGTCGCCCCGCTGCTGACGCGGGCCGGAAGGGAGGAGGCCGCTGCACTTCTCGAAGATACGGGCCACCCCGGCGCAGAGGTGATCTTGCGCACCCTGCCCCCCGAGCCCGCCGCAGGTGCTTCGCCGGAGAGAGTGGCCCGCGTCCTGCCAGTGCGCGTCGGCGGCATCCTCGGTGCCGCTCTGGCCGAAGATCGCTCGCTGACGCCCCGACTGCTGGCGGCCCTGTCGGGCACCGCCGGCCTGCCCGAACGCGAAGAAACGCCTCCTCCCGACGCCTTTCACCGCAACGCGGCGGTGTGGGGTTCCCTGCTGCCGTTCGAGGCCCTCGGTCGATTCATCGGCACCTTCGAGTCCCCGAAAGACCTCCTGGACATGACCGGATCGCGGGAGGCGCGTTCAGAGGAGGGACGGGAATTGCTGGCCCGGCTGGTTCTTGCGGGTGCCGAGCCACCCGCACTTCTCGCCTTTCTCGACAAGTATCCGGCGAGCGGTTTCGAGGATCTTCGGAGTGCTTTCCGTGAAGGTCCCGGTGGGGTCCGGCTCCTTCTGGACAGGAGTCTCGCACTCCGCGACGATGTATTTCTCCCTGCGGCCTTCGTGCTTCCGGGCTGGGACCAACCGGTTCGGTTTGCCCTGGACCACCCCCGGACCGCACTTGTGGCGCGGATCGCCCTCTTCGCGGGCGCGGGGTTTTTCCTCTTTCTCGGGCTTTCCTTCCTCCTGCCCAATCCGGGTGACCGCCATCTGGCACGCCCCTCCGTGGGCCAACGTTTCATCCGTCGGGTGATTTTGTCCTCGATCTTTGCCGGAACCCTCCTGTTCTTTCTGGAACCCTCCCTTCTCCGACAGCCCGAAACACCACCGGCGGCGCAGGACGAACCGGCCCGTCTCTCCCTCGCCTCTCTGACCAATCCTCCCGTATCACCTATGAAAGACATTCAAATCGACGATGTCACCCTCCTCATCCTCCTGATCTTCTTCACTCTCCAGGTCGGCTTGTACGTCTTCTGCCTGGTCAAGCTGTCGGAGATCCGGCGCCAGCGTATCCCGAACGTCACCAAACTGCACCTTCTCGAAAACGAGGAGAACCTTTTCGATGGCGGGCTCTATCTCGGTCTGGGAGGAACCGTCGCTTCGCTGATCTTCCTGGCACTGGGAATCGTGGAAGCAAGTCTCATGGCCGCCTACGCATCCACACTGTTCGGCATCCTGTTCGTTTCGTTCTTCAAAATCTTCCATCTCCGCCCCCTCCGCCGTCGGCTGATCCTGTCCGACGGAGGGAGCGTGTAGTCCGCCAACCCGGACCGGACCATGAACCGAAGTCTCCTGCTCATCGTCTGCGACTTCCTCCTGCTGAGTCTGCTGGCATTGGCCGATTTCGAACGGACGGGCCAGGCGGTAGCCTCCGAGAGGACCGTTCCGGCGACGGAGGAGGTGCGGGACGATTTCGAAGAGGAATCGGCCATCGCCGGTCTTCTGGCAGCCGCTCTCTCGGCCGAACAAACCGCCCAGGCCGAAATTCAGCGGGAGCTGGAACGTGCGCGGGAAAAAGCCGAAGCGGTCGCCGCCGAACAGGCCGCCTTGCGGGAAACGATTCGCGAACGCGAGGAAAGTCTCCGCGAGCAGGAGGAGAGACTGGCCCGGGCCCGCGCCGAGGCCGCGGAGTCCGCCGCCGAAGCGAATGAGGCGGCGAAGCGGGCCGAACGACTGGCCACCGAAAAAGCAGCCGTCGAGAAACGCGCCGAAACGGCTGCACGGGAGCGCGAACGGCTCGCCGGGGAGAAGGAAGCGCTGGAGCGAAAGACCTCCGACCTGACCGACCGGGTCGAGCGGCTCTCGGGCACCGCCGAAGCCAATCAGGAGGAGCTCCGGCGGCGGTCCGAAGAGCTGGAGCGCGTCCGCGCCGAACTGGACGCCCGGTCACGCCGTCTGGCAGAGGCCGAACAGCGCCAAAGGGAGGCCGAATCGGCCCGCCAACGGCTGGCCGGAGAGGTCGAGGCCGCAAGGCGCGAGAAAGAGATTCTCACCTCCAACCTGGCCTCCGCCCGCGAGACCATCGAGGCCGAACGCCAGGAGCGGACCGAGCTCCGCCGCCAGACCGATACCCTGACCGAGGGGGTCTCCCGCCTCGCCGAGGCTTCGGACGAGATCACCAAAGAGGTCCGCGGACTCCGGCCCCTGACCGCCAACGAGATTTTCCGCAAAGTCGATGCCAATCGCATCACCTTCGTGTTCTCGGGGGCGCGCAGCGGTCTCTTCGGCGAATCCGAATTCGAGGAGAAAGTCGATGCAGCACTCACCCGCATCAACGGGCGCGACTTCCTCTGGCTCCATGTTTCCCGGACACCGTTCGACGATCCCGAACGCCGCCGCTTTCTGGTTTCGCTTGATCTCTTCATCGAGGCGAACGGCGTCCGGTTCCGGGTGCCGCAGATGGGGGTACTCGCCGCCGACCCGCGGTTGCTCTTCCTCCCCCTGACCCCCGAAACGACCGAAAGGCTCGGCGTCGAAGGGTTCGAGGCGACCACCGACCCGTTCCGCTTCGAGGACCTGGTGGTGGTCGATCTGCCGGAATCACGGTTCGGCGACAGCGGATTCCGCGTTCGGAGCGATGCCTCCGACTTCGTCGAGATCGACAACCGGGCGTTTTCCGCCCTGTTCGGCGAGTTTTCCCCCGCAGCCGGCGATCTCGCCTTCACCCGCGCGGGAGAGTTCCTCGGCGTCGTGGTCCGCCCCGGCGAAGCGTGGATCGCTTCCGATGTCCGCTCCGGCGGTCGCATCTCCTTCGGGGAAGGATTCTCCCGGGCGCAGTTCGGTGCACTCGGACAAAGGTGATCCCGCCTCGTCATTGATCTGTTTGGCAGGCTTGCATTTCCGGCGAAAGACGGAAGGCTCTCCCTCCCAGTGGACAAGGAAATCCTCATCGGCCTGACGTGGGTCATCTTTCTCGGCACATTGGCGCAGTGGTGCGGATGGCGCTTCCAGATTCCTTCGATCCTCCTACTGCTCGGGTTCGGACTCCTCGCCGGGCCGGGGACAGGACTGCTCGAGCCCGACAAACTTTTCGGGGACCTCGTCTTCCCGGTCGCGTCCATCGCAGTCGCCATTATCCTCTTCGAGGGCGGGTTGTCGCTCAACCTGAAGGAGTTCAGGCAAAGCGGCGGGATCATTCTGCGGCTGATCAGCGTAGGAGCACTGGTCTGCTGGGCACTCTCCTCCTTCTTCGCCTGGTGGCTTCTGGAGCTGCCCTGGCCCATCGCTTTCCTGGTGGGCGCACTACTGGTCATCACCGGACCGACCGTGATCGGTCCCATGCTTCGACAGATCCGCCCCCGCGGGCGGATCAGCCACATCGTCAAGTGGGAGGGTATCCTCAACGACCCGGTCGGTGCGATTCTGGCCGTCCTGATTCTCGAGACCGTCCTCAACGGCGGGATGGAGGCAGCACTGCCCACATTTTTCAGGGGGATGGCGGTCACCGGTCTGGTGGGCGTCCTCGGGGCGGTGGCCGGGGCGCTCGTTCTCATCCCCGCCATGCGGCATCGCTGGATGCCGGACTACCTGCACATCCCCGTCACGCTGACGGTTGTCATCGCCCTCAATTCAATTTCGAATCTTTTCCAGGAAGAGGCCGGCCTGGTCTCGGTGACGCTGCTCGGGATCATCCTCGCCAACCAGCGGTCGTTTCCGGTCAAGCACATCATCGAGTTCAAGGAGAACCTGCAAGTGCTTCTGATCTCGGGACTGTTCATCGTTCTGGGCGCACGGGTCGACGGCGGGACCCTGCTGCAGGTGGGATGGCAGAGCCTGCTGTTCCTCGCCGCTTCCATCCTGATCGTGCGTCCGTTGACGATCCTGGCGTCGGTGGCGGGCTCGCAGCTGGACTGGAAGGAGCGGTTTTTCCTGATGCTCATGGCACCCCGGGGAATCGTCGTAACCGCCCTTGCATCGGTCTTCGCCTTTCGGCTCGGGCAGGTCGGCAATCCGGACGGCGACCGGATGTTCGCGGAGATTCTCTTTGTGATCCTCGGTACCGTTTTGTTCTACGGCATCGCGGCATCCGTCTTCGCCCGCAGGGTCCGTATCGGCTCGGCCAATCCCCGTGGACTGATTCTGGTCGGGGCGCATCCCTGGGCGCGGATGGTCGCGGCGGCCCTGCGCCGGGCCGATGTCCCGGTGGCCCTGATCGACTCCAACGTCCACCATGTGGCCGCCGCACGCGACGCCGATCTGACCGCCTATGAGGGAAACATCCACTCCGCCGAGTTCCTCGAAGAGATCGACCTCTCCGAAATCGGCAGAGGGCTGGCCCTGACCGCCAACGACGAGGTCAATGCGTTTGCCGAGCTCGCCCTCGGCAAGCACCTCGGGAAAACCCATGTGTACCACCTCGCACAGGAGATTTCCGGCTCGAAGGCCCGCGGTGCCTCAGCCGAACGCCAACAGAACATCCTCTTCGACGGTGCCGCCACCTTCGAGATGCTGGAGAAAGCATTCTACTCCGGTGCGGTGATCCGCGAGTTCAAGATCGCCGAAGGAGTCGATACGACCAGGCTCGCCGAGGGCCGCGCCTTGTTCATGCCTTTGTTTGCCATCGGCGAGAACGGGCAGTTGCGCATTTTTTCCTCCCGGAGCACGTTTTCGCCCAAGGCCGGTTCCACCGTTCTTGCACTGGTGCGCGATCAGGAGCAGGAAGACGACGGCATGAAGGAGAACGAGTCATGAAGGAACACGCCACCGACCAGCAGGCACGCATCCGCGAGCTGCGCGAACGGATCGCCGCGCTCGACGAGAGATACTACCGCCACGCACAGCCGGAAGTGACCGACCGGGAATACGACCGGCTGAAAGAGGAACTCATCGCCCTCGAAAAGGCGGAAGAAGAACCTCCCCCACCCGATTCGCCGACGCAACGGGTCGGAGACGACCGCCTGGAGGGCTTCGAGACGCACCGTCACCTCGAACCGATGCTGAGCCTGGACAACACCTACAACCGGGATGAGTTGTTCGCCTTCGACCAGAGATTGCGCAAGCGTTTCGACAGCAACCAGCTCCGCTACACGGTCGATCCCAAGATCGACGGTCTGGCCATCAGCCTGGTTTACGAAGAGGGTGCCCTCGTACGGGCCGTCACCCGCGGGAACGGAACGGAGGGCGATGTCGTCACCCGCAACGTCCGCACGATCCGCGCCCTGCCCGATCACCTCCGCACGGATAAACCTCCACGGGTAGTGGAAATCCGGGGCGAGGTTTACCTGACCAACGAGGAGTTCCACCGGATCAACAGAGAGCGCACGGAAGCTGGCGAGCCCCTCTACGCCAATCCCAGGAACCTCGCGGCCGGCACCCTCAAACTTCTCGATCCCGCCGCAGTGGCGAAACGCAAACTGGAGATCGTCACCTACGGGCTCGGACGGCGGGACCCCGACAACGTCGCCACCCAGGCCGACATCCAGAGGGATCTGCTCGATTGGGGGCTCCCGGTGGTCGAGAAATTCCGGGTCGCCGACGGAATCGAAGATGTCTGGAGTTCCATCGAAGAACTCGACCACCTGCGCGGCGGGTTCGCCTACCCGACCGACGGTGCCGTAGTCAAACTGGACAACCGGCAGATGCAGGCCGAAGCGGGCAGCACCGCCAAAGCACCGCGGTGGGCCATTGCCTACAAGTTCGAGACCGAAAAAGCCTGTTCGCGCCTCCGCTCGATCCAGCTCCAGGTCGGCCGCACCGGCGCGGTCACCCCCGTGGCTCACCTCGATCCGGTCGAGCTGGCCGGGACGACCGTCGCCCGCGCTACCCTCCACAACGAAGACGAAATCCGGCGCAAGGACATCCGCGAGGGGGACCGTGTGCTCGTCGAAAAGGCCGGGGAGATCATCCCACAGGTCGTCGAGGTCGATACCGAAGCACGCGGGCCGGACTCCCGCCCCTATTCCTTCCCCCGGCACTGCCCGGCCTGCGGATCGGAGCTGCGGCGACTGCCCGACGAAGTCGTCTGGCGGTGCCCCAACGC
>CAYVUQ010000077.1:0-983 GCA_964454915.1 uncultured Puniceicoccaceae bacterium | reverse complement strand
GCCCCCCGCAGGTCCGGCGGCGCATCGAGCATTTCGGATCGCGGGCCTGCATGGACATCGCGAACCTGGGCAAGGCGGTCGTGGACCAGCTCGTCTCGCACGATCTGGTCGCCGCGATTCCCGATCTCTACCGGCTCCATGCCGAAGACTTGACCGGCCTCGAGGGATTCGGCTCCAAATCATCCGAAAACCTCGTCCGCGCCATTGACGAAAGCAGGGGCCGCGAAGTCTGGCGGCTCCTCCACGGCCTCGGCATTCCCCACGTCGGTGCCGGACTCGCCAAGGACCTGATCCGGCACTTCGGCGGACTGGACCCCATCCTCAACGCCGAACCCGCCGATCTGGCAGCCGTTGACGGCGTCGGGGAGATCGTCACCTCGGCGGTCCGCTCCTACTTCGACGAGGAAAAGAACCGGAACCTGGTGGAGCAACTGCGCGGACACGGCCTGCGGTTCGAGGAGGAACAATCGGAGACACAACACACTCCGACCGCGACTCTCTCCGGAAAAACGTTCGTCCTCACGGGCACCCTGACCGGAATGACCCGCCAGGAAGCAACCGCATGGATCGAGGAACGCGGCGGTCGCGTATCGTCATCGGTCAGCGGAAAAACGGATTTTGTCGTAGCCGGAGAAGAAGCGGGCTCAAAGCTGGCGAAAGCCAGGAAACTGGGCATTCCCGTGATCGACGAAAAGACCCTCGTGGTCCATCCATTTTAAACAACCTCCGATCCCGATCAAAGCAGCACCCGCCGCAAACGGATAGAGGGCTGTAGGGCCGACTCAGATGTCTCGACACGGGCCGCGCTCCTGCTTGGAAGAGCATGCATGAATCGCTATCGAAATCGGGATCGAAATCGAAATCGAAATACTTTTTACTGGTTAATAAACAGGGGTTAAAGAATCGATACCGATTTCGATAGCGATAGCGATTTCGATGAAGACCTCCTCAAATATCTGACCCCGCAAGTACTCGGGAGATTC
>CAYVUQ010000076.1:0-7393 GCA_964454915.1 uncultured Puniceicoccaceae bacterium | reverse complement strand
GAGTTGAACTCACCGAGCGTGTGCTCCAGTGCTTTTTGCGTTTCGGCCTTCTGCTTCTTGAGGATCGAGTCGGTGTCCATGGTTCCCAATCTAGAAAGACCGACGGGGGGGTGACGAGTGGAAAGTTACGGTCGTTTTGCGGAAATGTGGAGGAATCGGCTTGAAATCGACCCATGCCGGGGAAGAATGGCTGACTTTCGACGGAGCAAGGAGTAGAATGACAGGGGCACGGTTTTTTTGCGGAACGTCAGGTGGAGTTCGGCTGACCGCTGAAGGATGCGGCTTCATGGCCTCGAAAATGGGCGGTCAGGGTTCGTCGAGACTCCCGTTTCGTCCGCTGTTCCTGATCCTCGCAGTGCTGGTTCTCGGTGCCGGTTTGTCCGCGGAGCCTCGGGAATTCAAGAGTGTGGACGGGCGCACCATCCTTGCGGATCTGATCGAGGTGCGGATGAATGCTGACGGGGTGGTAGTCGCTGAATTGCGGCGAAGTGATCGGCGCTATTTCGAGATTCCGCTTCGCAAGTTCTCGCCCGAAGACCGCAAGTTTCTGGAAGGCATCTGGGAGAAAAAGCAGAATGCGGCGACCATGCTCACGCCGGAGAGCCGGATCGATCTGAATCTGAAGTTGAACCGGAAGACGGACGATAAGGACGTCATGACCAGCAACTACACCGGCAGCGTCTGGAAAGACCGCAAGTTGGAGTACACCCCGGAAGTGGTCATTAAGAACGACGAACTTGTCCAGTCGTTCGAGGGCAACACGATCCGTGTTGTGGTGATCGCGAAGGCGAAGCACGAGAACAATCATTATCTGATTGCCTGCGCGGCGACGAAGAAGGCCGATTTTCCGGCAAAGGGGGAGGTGTCCGTGTTCGGCCATCCCTTCTATCTGCGGGAATATGAGTACGACAGTGGGTACAACGACTCCTACAACTACGGTTACGGGTACGAGAAGGATGACTATGTCATTCTCGTAATGAACCGGGCGGGCGAAGTGACCCACACCCGGGCTTCATCGAAGAAGTTCCTTGATAACCTTGATAAAGTGATGAAATGCAAAGCTGGCGAGGTCTATTCCGAGGGCCTGGAACACAAGGTGGATGCGCCGGTCAGCAGTTCTCACTATCAGAAGGGGCACGAGTAGGCTGTGTTCGATGCTTGCCGCGGGGGTGTCGCCACCCTTGATTCATGGTCCTTGCGATGGCGGATGAATTGAAGGGAACGATTGAGCGGATTGTCTTTTCCAACGAGGAGAAACAGTTTCTGGTTGCGGAGTTTTCTCCCGGGGAGGGCGGGGGTAAGGTCACGGTGACCGGCGTCCTGCCGGGAGTGCAGTGCGGGGAATCGCTCGTCCTGACGGGCGAATGGGTGAGCCATCCGCGCCACGGAAAGCAGTTTCGCGTGGAGGGGTTTGAGTCGCGCCTGCCCTCTTCGGTCCACGGGATCCGTCGCTATCTCGGGAGCGGTCTGATCCCGGGCATCGGCAAGACCTACGCGGCGAAGATCGTCGAGCACTTCGGTGCGGAGACTCTGGATGTGATCTCGACGAAGTCATCCCGCCTGCGGGAGGTCCCGGGGATCGGGAAGGAGCGTGCGCGAAAAATCAAGGAGGGTTGGGAAGAACACCGTGCCTTCCGTTCCGTGATGGTATTTTTGCAGACCTATGGTGTCACTGCCGCCAAGTGCCTGCGGCTCGTGAAACGCTACGGCGAGAGCACGGAAAAGATTCTTCGGGCGGACCCTTACCGGCTGGCCGACGAGATCGAGGGCATCGGTTTTTTGACGGCAGACCGGATTGCGGTGAATCTGGGCCTTCCGAGCGATGGTCCGGCCCGGATTCTCGCGGGGATTTTTTATTCCTTTCAGGCGGCGGCGGACGAGGGGCACACCGCACTCCCGCGCGGCGATCTTGTCTCGCGGTCTTCGGAGATACTCGGTTTGCCCGGAGAGACCGTCGAACCGGTGCTCGAGCGTGCTCTCGGGGAGGAGCGGATCGTGCCCTTGCAGGGTGGGTCCCTGCTCCAGCGTTCCGATCTTGCGGCAGCGGAGGAGAGGATCGCCCGTTCGTTGGTCCGTGTTGTTTGCGCGGACTCGGCTCTCCCGCGGATCAAGATCGAAAAGGCACTCGAGTGGGCTGCCGACCGGGCCGGGTTCGCATTTGCTCCGGAGCAGGAAGAAGCGCTGCGGACGGCTCTTTCCGGTCCCCTGACCATCCTCACGGGTGGCCCGGGAACCGGCAAAACCACGATTCTTCGGTCGTTGACGGCGGTGCTGACAGCGAAGCGGGTGCGCGTGGCTCTGGCCTCGCCGACCGGTCGGGCGGCTCAGAGAATGGCTGAGGCGACCGGACTGCCTGCGAGAACCATCCACCGTCTGCTGGAGTACGATCCCGTGGGGGGCGGCTTTGTTCACAACGAGAAACGCCCGCTTCCGTGCGAGTTTCTGATCGTGGACGAGGCGAGCATGCTGGATGTTCGCCTGGCCGCTTCGCTCTTCTGCGCGGTAGGGGCGGGGACGCGGGTGCTCCTGGTGGGCGACGCGGACCAACTGCCGTCCGTGGGGCCGGGCGACGTGTTGCGAAATCTCATCGAATGCGGTCGTTTTTCGGTGGTCCGCCTGCGGCAGGTTTTCCGGCAGGAGGGAGGCAGTCGCATTGTTGACCTCGCCTACCGGATTCTCGGAGGACAGAAAGCGTTTCCGTTTTCTCCGGCGGAGGTGCCCCGAAGACCGGATGCGGAGGGCGACGCCCAGCTCATCCTCGCGGCCGACCCGGAGACCTGTCTGGACCGGGTTCTTCGCCTGCTGGACTACCTGCCCCGGGCTATGCCCGGAATCGATGCGGTGCGGGATGTGCAGGTGATTGTGCCCCTGCACAAGGGGTTGGTGGGGGTTGGAAGTTTGAATGAACGACTGAAAGAACGGCTCAACCCAAACCAGGGGCAGGGGCTTTTTGCCCGTGGGGACAAGGTGATCCAGACGCGCAACAATTACGACCTCGGTGTGTTCAACGGCGACTCGGGGATCGTAGCCGACGCCGATTCGGGAGACGGCTCCCTGGAGGTTGATTTTCCCGGGAGCAGGGTGCGTTACGAGCGAGGCCAGGTCTCCGATCTTTCCCTGGCCTATGCGATCACCGTTCACAAGAGCCAGGGAAGTGAATATCCGGTGGTGGTTCTGCCTCTTCTGAAGCAACACTTCCTGCTGCTGCGTCGCAACCTGCTCTACACTGCGGTCACGCGCGGCAAGCGGGCGGTCTTCGTGGTCGGCGACCCGGACGCGTACGCCATGGCGGTGCGCCAGACATCGGATTCCAGGCGGATCACCGATCTGCCGCGCAAGATCGGTTCGGCATAGGCGAAAAAAAGGCGCCCCTCCGGAGAGGGACGCCCTGGAAAAGTCACGTGCGGCGCGGGACTCAGAGCTTGCCGCCGTACACCGCGTTGTCGCCCAGCTCCTCCTCGATGCGGAGCAGCTGGTTGTACTTGGCGACCCGGTCGGTCCGGCAGAGCGAGCCCGTCTTGATCTGGCCGGCGTTGGTGGCGACGGCTATGTCGGCGATCGTCACGTCCTCGGTCTCGCCCGAACGGTGCGAGATGACGGCCGTGTATCTCGCCTCGCGGGCCATCTCGATGGCGTCGAGGGTTTCGGTGAGCGATCCGATCTGGTTCACCTTCACCAGAATCGAGTTGGCCACGCCGAGATCGATGCCCTTCTTGAGGAATTTGGTGTTTGTCACGAAAAGGTCGTCGCCCACCAACTGCGTCGTGGCACCGAGTTCATCTGTCAGTACCTTCCATCCGCTCCAGTCGTTTTCGTCGCAACCATCCTCGATGGAGAGGATGGGGTAGCGCTTCTGGAGATCCTTGTAGAACTCGACCATCTGCTTGGCGTTCTTCTTCGAACCGTCGCTTTTCGAGAAGACATACTTCTTCTTCTTTGCGTCGTAGAATTCCGAGGACGCTACGTCGAGGGCGATGAAGATGTCCTTCCCGAGCTTGTAACCGGCACCCTTGACTGCGGCGGCGATGGCCTCAAGGGCTGCCTCGTTGGAGGCGAGTTTCGGCGCGAAGCCTCCCTCGTCGCCGATTCCGGTGCTCAAGCCCTGGGCTTTGAGGACCTTTTTCAACTCGTGGAACACTTCGCATCCCATGCGGAGTGCCTCGCGGAAGGTGCCGGCACCCTTCGGCATGATCATGAATTCCTGGATGTCGATCGGGGCGTCCGAGTGGGAGCCGCCGTTCATGATATTCATCATCGGGACCGGGAGCACTTTGGCGTTGGGTCCTCCGAGATACTTGTAGAGGGGGATGCCCAATGCTTCGGCCGCCGCTTTGGCGGTGGCCAGCGAGACGCCCAGAATGGCGTTGGCACCAAGGTTGCTCTTGGTCGGCGTGCCGTCCAGTTCAAGCATGGTCTGGTCCACGCCGACCTGGTCGCAGGCGTCGAGCCCGAAGAGCTCCGGAGCGATCTTGTCGTGCACGTTCTGCACGGCCCTGGTCACCCCTTTTCCGCCGTAGCGTTTTTTCGGACCGAACCCCTTCGGGAAGTCCTTGGCGGGCAAAGAGCCGTCGCGCAGCTCGAGTGCCTCGTTCTCGCCGGTGCTGGCACCGGAGGGCACGGCGGCCCGACCGATCACGCCGGCCTCTAGTTCGACATCGACCTCGACGGTCGGGTTGCCGCGGGAGTCGATGATCTCCCGCGCACGGATATCGGTAATGGTGGTCATTCCTCTATAACCTTTTCGAATGGTTTTTGTTGCGGAACAGTAGCGTTCCGATTGGGAAACTCAACGCGCCGGGCCGGTGGGTCAAGTCAATCCGCACCCATTCCCGGGAACGAACCAGGCTCAATCTCCGTGGAACCCGATGACCGGCACCCCGGGGAGGGAGGAGTAGCGCACGGGAGTGCCTGTGAGAATCTTCAGACCGTGTTCCCTGGCGATGGCACCCTCGACCGCGGTTTCCAGCGGAATGTCGTGTGCGCGGAAAAGTGCCGCGGCCCGCCCGATGATCCTCTGGTCGAAGTCGATCACGGGGAAGGCCTTGAGAAATCGCTCGACCGTCTCCTCGGCATCGGCGCCGGTCGAGGCGAGGAACCGGATTGAAGTCGGCACACTTATGGCGAAGGTGCTGCGGCTGTGCGACTGCGCGAAAGCCCTCGCGTGGCCCTCGATTCCTTCAAGGGATTCGGTCCAGACGCACTCGACGAAATCAATGTCGGCAAGAAACTCCATGGTGGCGGGGGTGCTTCAGTGCACGAGGGGGGCGGTTCACGCCTTTTCCCCGTCGTTGTCCTCCTCTTCTTCGTCTTCCTCCTCGACCTCTGCTTTCTCTTCTTCCTCTTCGTCCTCCCAGCGCATCGTCTCGTCCTCTTCGATTGATTCGTCGGTCTCTTCGATGTCGGTAAAGTCCTCCTCCACCGCATCTTCCTCCGAGGGCGTCTTGATGTCCTCGTCCACCTCCAGCTCGTATCCTTCCGGCACATATTCGAGGATGGAGGTGATCTCGTTGAAGAAGTGGGTCGCCCGGCCCTCAAGGAGATCGCTGTTCTGCTGCTCGCGGATTTCCTCCTCCAGTTCCTCTACGGTGAGGTTCTGGCTGAAGTCGATGAGGTCGTTGAGCATACGCACCCGCAGCCGAGTGATATGGTCGATGAAATCCGCGTAGGGTCCCTTTTCCTCGTCGATGACATCGGGGAGGGCAAACGTCGGCTCGTCGGCGTCGATAAACGAGGAGGGCGAGCGCACCAGGCGGACCCTGGAGCCTTCGACCTCCTTGTCGATGGCGAATCCGAAAAAGGCGTTTTCAAAGACCTGTGGGTCCAGATTGTATTCCTGGAGCGGCTCGAGCAGATCAACGATGTGGCTGATCTGCCGGGGGTCGATGATACCGAGACCATCGACATCCCAGTGAATGTCGTCGCTGATCTCCTCGACCCACCAGTTCAGGTCTTTGCCAAGGCGTGCGATACACCAGATCAATTTTGGGTTAGCTTGGGACATGCTCTTTTCGAGGGACGATTTTCCGCGGCGTTGCAAACCAAAAACGGTTGCGGCGGGGAATTTTTCCGGGTCCCATGTGGGCTTACGGACCATGGACACCCTGTACGAAAAGATCATTCGGCCCCTGGTTTTCCGGCTCGAACCGGAAAAGGCGCATTCCCGTGCAGTGGCGGTGTTGCGTCTGGCCGGGGCCGTTGCGCCCTTGAGGGGATTGCTGGCGGCTGCCTCGCGCACGAAGGCTACGCCGGTCAATCTTTTCGGCCTGCATTTTCCGAATCGTGTCGGGCTGGCGGCGGGGATGGACAAGGACGCTGAATTCGTCCGCGGGGCTCTCGCACTGGGCTTCGGGCATGTGGAAACGGGGACGGTCACCCCCCTTCCGCAGCCGGGGAATCCGCGCCCTCGTCTTTTCCGCTATCCGGAGCACGAGGCGGTCGTGAACCGCATGGGCTTCAACAACGGTGGGGCGGAGGCGATGGCGGCGAGACTCCGTCGGCTTCCGCCTCCCTCGAGGCGACCCGGTCCCGTCGGGGTCAATATCGGCAAGAACAAGGACACCCCCATCGACCGTGCGGTGGATGACTACCTCTCCTGTTTTTCCACCCTGGCGGACTACGCGGACTATTTTACGGTCAATGTGAGCAGCCCGAACACACCGAACCTGAGGGACCTGCAAGAGAAGGAGCGTCTGAGCGAGATTCTGTCCGCCCTTCTGGATGCCAATCGATCACGTGGGGACCGGGCGGTTCCGATTCTGCTGAAAATTGCTCCCGACCTCTCGTTCAGCGCGATCGGCGACATCCTCGAAGTGGTCGCCGAAACGGGAATCGCCGGTTTGGTGGCGACAAACACGACCATCTCGCGCTCGATGCTTCCCCCGGGCGATTATGAAAGCGGGGGTCTGTCGGGGAGGCCGTTGCGCTTGCGTTCCACGGAGGTGGTCCGTTTCGTGGCCCGCCAAACCGGGGGGCATCTGCCCGTGATCGCCGTGGGCGGCATCCACGACGCAGAGTCTGCCGGCGAGAAGATCGACGCCGGTGCTTCCATGGTGCAGGTGTACACCGGTTGGATCTACCGTGGTCCGTTCTTCGCGCGAAACGTCGCCCGGGCACTCCGTTTCAAGGGAAGAGCCTGGTGAATCCATACAAATGTAGGATTTGTCGTGACAGACAGGCTGTGCTATGCTCCCGTTTCTTCTTCTAACGGGCCCAGGTCTTTCAGTTTCAGTCACCCTTCACCTCATATCCGATGCTTAAGTTCCTCCGTATCTCCTCGCTCCCGACCGTGCCGCTGGTTTTGGTGTTCGCCCTCACTACGACCATAGCTCCCTCACTTACCGCCCAGGAATTCGTGTGGGAGGAGGAATACGCCCGGTTCGTTCCGCCGAACGAC
>CAYVUQ010000075.1:5462-7466 GCA_964454915.1 uncultured Puniceicoccaceae bacterium | reverse complement strand
TCCCGGAATCCCCGTCGAGTTGCTGCCCGCGTCGCGCTGGGCGCTGATGGCGGCGGCGGGGCAACTGGTGCTGTCGTTTGTAGCCGCGGCGTTTCGGCAGATCGTCATTGCGCGGGATCGATTCGAAATCGGTTATCGCTCGACCTTGTCGAGAGAGCCGGGCTCGGTTGCGAAGGAAGTATCGGCGAATTCTGCGGTATCGGGCAGAACGACTGTCCATTCGCGCAGGGGCACCGCGTCAACACGCACGTCCCCCAGGGTGAAGTCGAGGACATGGCCACCGGTGGAACGGTCGTCGGACAGAAAATGCAGGTGGTATCCCGGAACACTGATGCCTGAGGAATAGTCGGGGCTGCGAAAGCCGACCAAGGTGCCCGAGATTCCCTTTTCGACGAAGATGACCTGTTCCTCGACTACCTTGGCGAGGGGCGGATAGGGTTTCTCCTGTTTCGGAACGCTCCGGTAGCGGATGGAGGTGAAGGCACCCTCGATGCGGATGGCCTGGAAAAGATTCGGGGCGGCGATTTTCGCATCCAGGGCTTTTTTGAAGCCAGGGTAGTCGAGCTGCTTCCATTCCCCTTCGACGGGCACGGGTTCCTTGGGGAAACGGGTGACGGTCGCGAAGGGTGTCTTTTCGTCCGCTCCGGCCTCAGCGAGTGCGCCATCGACTTTGGCCCGGTAAACGGTGCCTTCGTAAACGACCATCTCTCCGTCCACTCCGTTGAAGGTGCCAAGGCCGAAATCCCCCCGGTCAAGGAGTTCGCCGACGGTCATTTCGCCGTCGAAAAGTCCGGCGAGGAGAGCGTCGATGGTCGAATACTGAAAGACGCTTTGCGCCGGGGCCGCCGAAGCGGAAGCGGTAAGAATCAGGAGGGGAAAAAGGAACCTGGCGCGAATGGCTTGAAGCATGGGTCGGACATTAGCTTCGGTTTTCACGCGGGGTCAAGCAGGGGTATGCGAAGTCCGATAATCCGCGTCCGTGTTTGCGTGCCGGGGCAGGACGGCGTTAGAGTCGGGACATGGTAAAACAAAACGAATCCCCACTGGCCCGTTTGAATCGTCGTCGCTTTATCGGTAGCGGACTGTTCGGTCTGGGAGCCGCCGCAGTTTCGTCGGTGATCCCGCGCTCGGCGTTTGCCGCGCCGACCGCCTCCTTTGCTCCGGTTCTTTCCGGTTTGGACTTCGAATCCGGGATGTATCCGTTCGAGCTTCCGCCGCTGCCCTACGCGTTTGATGCGCTGGAGCCCTACATCGACGCGCGGACGATGGAAATCCACTACACGAAGCACCACGCAGGTTACGTGCGGAAGCTGAATGCCGCTCTTGAGAATTATCCCGATCTGCATGACCGCACGCTGGGGGAACTGGTTGCGGATTACGAATCGCTCCCGGAATCGGTGCGGACGGCGGTTCGCAACAACGGAGGGGGACACCTGAACCACTGTCTGTTCTGGTATTCGATGAAGAACGGCGGCAGTCGGCCTTCGGAGGAACTTCAGGCCAGGATACTTGAACTGTCGGGCACTCCGGAGGCTCTGCTCGACGAAATGGTCCAGGCTGGTCTTGGTCGTTTCGGAAGCGGATGGGCGTGGCTTTGTGCGAACCCCTCCGGCTCCCTGGTAATCGTTTCGACGCCGAATCAGGATTCGCCCTGGTCCCGGTCCCCCACATTGCGTCCGTTGCTCGGGGTCGATGTCTGGGAGCACGCCTATTACTTGAAGTATCAGAATCGGCGCGGTGACTATCTCAACGCGTGGACCAACCTTGTGGATTGGCAGGCCGTCGGCAAACGACTGGTCGGCTGAGGATGCTGCTCCTTGCGCGCGCTTATTCGCTCGCCTTTCCGGTGCGGGAGTTCCACTCGCGGATCGTCTCGTAGAGAGCTTGCTGCTTCCCCTCCTCTGCGGGATCGGCGTAGTCGAAGATGCTGAAGACGGCGATTTCACCGGTCGCGGTCGAGGCGTTGACAAGCTGCCGTTCGACCCGTCCCGGAAGGGCCGACTG
>CAYVUQ010000075.1:0-5452 GCA_964454915.1 uncultured Puniceicoccaceae bacterium | reverse complement strand
GGCCGACTGAGCGGCGAACGTTTCGTCCGGGCCGGAGACTTGCTCGAAGAGTTCGACGACAATGCCGGCGTGTGGGCCGTCCCCTTCGAAGTGCCTCGATATCTCCTGGAGGTAGGGTTCGAGCATCGGAGAAGAGAGCGGTTCCACGCCGATGCCGTCCTGCACCCAGACAGTGTCGAGACCCGTTCCATCCACGAGGCGATGAATGTTCGTCGCGTAAACGGACGGGGCGGTGCGTTTGCGGAAGAAGGAGGAGACCGAAAAGCTGCGCCCGTCGTCCCTTTCCCTGACGATTCGCCCGGAACGCAGCAAGTATTGGCGCAGGATATCCTCGCGCTGCGGCTCACGCCAGTTCAGGTCGTCGATCTCGTCGGGGAGGTAGTATCCGGTCCAGAGCGGGTTGCTGTCGAACGCTTCCAAAAGTGCTTCCTGGACGCGGAGATTGTGGGTGTTGCGGACGTGGAAATAGACGTCGAGAACGTCCGCGCGTGTCGCGATGTTCTTCCAATATGCGGGATCGTTGGAGAGGCCCAGGATGATCTCGACGCCCGTCCGGCTGGCCGCTTCCAGCAATCGGTTCACGAAAGGAAAGCTGCGGGTGTATTGATCGGGTGCCGGCTGGAAGAAAGCGGTATCGCCGTTTGCGGTCCATTGAACGATGATCCGGCGAATGCCCGCTTCGGAAAGCAGGCGGAGCGAGTGCTCCCAGTCGTCCACCGATCTGTCCGCGTGGCTTTCCCACGGTTGCAGGAACGTGGTTGTGACGGGCGCGGGGATCGTCGTTTCGCTGCTGCCGGAATCCGTCATCTCTTCCACCAAAGCTGCGGCCTCTCCCGGGTCTTCCTCGACCATGCGTGCCGCCTCGGGCACCCGTCGGGTTTCGCGCTCAATGAGTTCGTCGAAGAGTCGGGACTGGTCGGGCGTCAGCCCTTCGCCTTCCGAGGCCGACGGTTGGGGCTCCTGACCGGATGCGGCGGAGAGGGTCAGTCCGAGTGCGAAAAGTATCGGGGAAGTTCTCATCGGTAAAAGCGGATGCCGGCGGCCCAACCGTCGAAACGGGAACCGGTGATGTGGGCGTCTTCGTTCAGAAACCACCCCCAATCGTAGTGGAGGAAGAGGTCGATGTACCATTGCTGGGTGGTGTATTCGTCTTCATCGTCGGCGAAGCGCAGGTTGGCTCCGAGTCCCCCGAAAAGGTAGGAACTGCGGTCCGTGTAGTCGCGGATCACGTAGCGGAGCGTGCCTTGCACCTGGGGGAAGGTGAGGCTGATGTTGTCGCGGATGCGCCAGGAGATTCCGGCGCGGTCCTCGGTGAACAGAGCCAGTTCCTGATCGCCGAACTGTGGATCGAAATACCATGCGGCCTCCCCGTAGAGGACGAGAGTGGTCCACCAGATCTCGTCGGCCCGGGGATAGTCTCCGGCGGCGAGCGAGGCCCGGTTTCGCCAAAGCCAGCCATCACGGGAGCGGTCGCCGATTTTGAAAAGGTATTCGAACGAGGTCACGTAGTTCAGAGCCTTGAAGGGCTTCCATTCCGCGCCGATCCCGCCCTGCCACGTGTCGCTGTCGGGGGTGATGGAGCCGTCCTCGAAAGCGGCGATGGCCCGCAGAAAGACGTCGAACGTGCTGTAGTCCCTGAAGCCGATGCCCGGGGGGCGATAGGTGACCTGACCTCCCAGCTCGGCCGGGAGGCCGGTTTCCGGGGATGCGAAAACGTTTTCGCCGCCGGGGATGAATTCGTTGTAGTGGGCGAAGCCGTTGAGGCCCCAGGTTTTCTCTATGTTGCCCACGAGGGTTTTCATGTCCTTTAGACTCTGCAGCACCTCGTCGCGGTAGACACCTTCGGCGGCGGGGAGCATCTCCCGCTCAAGGTCGATGGTGGATTTCGCCGCCTCGACCGCTTCTTCGTTTTCGATGGCTTTGGTGTGGACGTAGGTGAGCGTCTTCCAGGACCGCAGGTCGAAGGGGTTGCGGCGCACCGCTTCCGAGAACGCATCGACGGCCAGGTCCCATTCCCCGCGTTTTTCCTGCAGGTAGCCGTATTCCATCCAGACGACCGGGTCGGGGTCTGGTTCGGCGCGGAAAAATGTTTCGAAGGCTTTCTGGGAATCTTCGTAGCGGCCCAGGTGGTAATAGGCGAGGGCGACCGCCCGGTACAGGCCCCGCCCGTCGTAGGATTTCGAAAACCTCTCGGCGGTGCGGAGCACCTGCCGGTATTCTCCCTCGGCCAGATGGCTGTTGGCGATCAGCTCAATCGCTTCGTTCCGAATCCGATGGTTCACGGGTGTGTCCGGCAACGCCCCGACCTCTTCTTCCAGGGCATTCGCCTGCCGCAGTGCCTCCCGGCTCTCTCCGAGCATGAAGAGCGAACGGACCTGGACGATCTTCCAATCGACCCGCTCCGGATTACGTGCCAGGGCCTGGTCGATAGAATCCAGGGAATCGGCGAAGACGTCCTGATTCTCAGCCATGTAGGCGCGGTTGGCCCAGTAGTCGGCGATGTCCCTCTCCGGCAGGCCGGGACGTTTTCCCGCTTCGAGGATGAAGTGGTAGGCCAGGCCCGGATAACCGTTCTTCAGAAACTGGAAGGAAAGGAGCATTAGAAACGAAGCCTGGTCCACGTCGAAAACGTCGCGACCGGTTGAAAGGGTCAGTTCGATATCACCCTCTTCGATCACCGTCTGGGCATAAATCTGTTTCCACTGTTCGTCTTTCCCTCCGTCGAGTGCGGCTGTCTCCAACCATTCGCGGGCGGCTGCCATTTCACCGTCTTCGATTCTCAGATAGGCGATTTGCAGCGATGCCTTCCGGCGCGATTCGGGGTTGGATGAGTCGGTGGCGATCCGGCGGAAAATCATTTCGGCCTCCCGGTTTTCGTCCGCTTTGAGGAGCGTGTAGGCCAGGTAGAAGCGCGCCTCGTCTTTTTGGTCCGGCTTTGCCATGCGCACCGCTTTGCGCAGCGTATCGAGTGCCTGGTCGCGCTCGCCGTTTTTCCAAAGGGCCGAGGCGTAGCGGAGATTGCTTTGGTATCCCGACTCGATCTCCGCCCAGATGCGGGCGAGGCGGAGTTCCTCCTTCAACTCCATGGTTCCAGCCGAAGCGAAGTAGAGGGACTTGGCGGCGTAGAGCCGCGCATCGCGAGGGGAGTTGGGAAGTGCCAGGACGTAGGTCCAGGCTTTCCGGGCGGCTTCATCGTTTCCGGCGGCAGCCTCGACATTTCCGATGTAAAGGATGAGGGGAATGTGGCGCGGATGTTGTTCCAGGAGAGGATAGGCCATTTTCAACGCTTCCTCGTTCTTTCCTTCCTCGGCGAGAACGGTCAGAAGACGCCCCTTCAAACGATTGTTGTGCGGATCGTTTTTCAGAGCCGCTCTCAGGATGCGCTCGGCTTCTTCCCAATCCCGGCGTCCCACCGCCGGTTCCACATCGACCACGAGCTGTTGGTTCAGGAAATCGATTTCCTGCTTTTCGATCCATGTGTACTCATGGTCCGACGGAGGCAACTCGATGCCGTGCAGCCTGAACAGAGCGCAGAGCGGGACGACCGCCAAAGCCCACATGATCGATCTTTGACGCCCCTCACGCATACCGGGTTTGATTCGCGAGGATATCCTCGATTTCGGATTCGCTGGTTTTGCCCATCCCGACAAGAATGCGCCCCAGACGTTCGCGGGTGCGCTTTTGCTTGCGGAGTGCCTCCAGCAATTCGTCGGGGGTGAGGCGACCCATGCTGACGAGTCGCTCTCCGAGCCGCTCCTTCACCGGCTTTGGCGGAGGTCGGTCGGCCGCGTAGGCTCTGTCGATGGCGAATTCGATGTCCTTGGTCGAAGCCCAGGCCATGCGGATGGCCGTGCCGAACATGCCCCCGAGCTCCTGTTCACGGCGGTCGCGTTCCTCGTCCGTCCCCTCCGCTCCAACGTCGATCACATCGGTCGCGAGGACGAACACATTGTGCTGCAAGGAAACGGGGAATATCCGTTTTTCCCTGGCCATTGATTCCGGGATTTTTTCAAGCAGGGCGGCTTCGACGCCGTCCGGGTCCAGCTCGACGAAAGCGTTGCCCTGTTGAATGGCGAGTGCTTCCACGAGATCCTCCTCCCACAACAGTTCTTTCTCCACCAGGATTTCCCCGAGTTTGCGACCGGTTCTTTTCTGTTCTTCGAGTGTCTCGTCCAGCTGGGACTGTGTCACCAGGCCGCGCTCGACCAGAATCTCGCCGAGTTTGCGGTGGTAGGAGACGAGTTGCCCCTGGGTGGGAAAGGCATGATCGGTCTTGATCCATGCCGGCGTTTCGCCGCGCACCTTTGCGAGGACAAACTGTTTAAGGGCCAGCCAGGCCGCCCGGAAGTTCACAAAGTTCCCGACCAACATCCGGGGGATGGCGAGAACCCCCTGGAAAAGGTTGTAGTAGCGGGTCGTGCAGACAAACCGGTTGATGAGCCGCCATCCAAACAGGGCCAGAACGACGTACAGGACTTTGACCACCCAGTCCCCTTCTTTCAGGATCAGGGGCAGTTGGAGGGCCGGGATGAACAGCCCCATCAGGTAAAAGAGTCCGAGAAAAGCTGCGACCGCGTAGCCGATCATCACCGCAAAGCTGTTCAGGATGCCCTTTCGGTCCCGCCACAGCCAGTAGTTGATGGCCGGATGCAGGGTCCAGCCCATCCTCCAGCCCTGGAGACAGATGCCCAGGGTCCAGCGCGACTTCTGCCGGGCCGAGGCGTTGAACGTGGAGGGGAAGAACTCTTTCGTGGCGACCAGTTCCTTCACCCGTTTGACCTTCTTCCGCTTGAAGATGGCGGTGCGATACTCCTTCTCCATGTCGATGTAGTGCTGGAGGAAGATCTTGCGGCCCTTCATCTTGCGCAGTGAAAGGCCCATGATGTAGTCCTCGGTCAAAGAGGTGACATCGAAAATCTGATTTCTCCTCTCGCGGGCGAGGTGGCTGATCGCCTTGCGTGAAAGAGCCGTTCCCACGCCGGCCGAGGGAAGGACGCCGGTCATGAACTCCCTCATCCGCATGTCCTTCAAATGACATTCGGCGAACTCGTCCATGTAAACGCCGCCAACCAGCTGGTTCCACTTCCGCGGCATGGGGACAACGGGTGTCTGGATAAAATCCATGCGGGGCATCAGGTAGTTGTAAAACTTCACCGAAGCGGGGTGAACGATATCCTCCGCGTCGTGCATCAGGAAGATATCGAACTCCATGCCGGTCCTTTCCTCGTAAAGCAGGATGCCCTGGTAAATCCAGTTCAGGCAGTCGGACTTCGAGGTCGGGCCCGGTGCCGGGGTGACCACGACCTCCGTGTTGGGAATGTAACAACGCGCCTTCTCCGCTTCGCGGAAGGTGTCGGGGACGTTCGGATACGTGCCCACGAAGAGAACCCAGATCTCGTCGTGGACAGACTGTAGGAAATTGAGGTTCATGTCCGCGATCTCGTCCGCCTCC
>CAYVUQ010000074.1:6112-7516 GCA_964454915.1 uncultured Puniceicoccaceae bacterium | reverse complement strand
TTTATTGTGAAATCGAACCCGCCCCGTTTTCCGCGATTATCGCGCCGCGTAACAGCATGAGGCCCAATTGGCAATCCCACTCGCAGGGGCCTTTCATCTGGCTAAAAATAGATGTCCGTTTAGGGCTTTTGCCCCACTTCGGGCTCATCTCCGCCTGAATGGCGGAGTTCCTTTTGGGAATCCGACCCACCGCAGGCCAGATGAAAGGCCCCTGATCCCACTCGGCAACGCAGGGCAAGAAAAATAAACCGGGTTTGTTAGCTTGGTTGAGTTGGTTTAAAAACCTGGTTTATTTTATTTTGCATTGGTGGGGTTGATCTGTTGGGATCGGGGTATGGCTAGGCGGAAACGGATCAAATTGTCAGGGGCTACGGCTTATTACCACCTCATGAGTCGGACTGTTAATGGGGAAAAGTGGTTTGGAGATCGGGAGAAGGAGGTGCTGCGGAAAATGATTGGGCGGGTTGCCACCTTTTCGGGTATCCGGGTGGTCACCTACGCGGTGATGGACAACCACTTCCACGTTTTGGCGGAGGTGCCGGACGAGAGGGAAATCGGGGACCGCGAACTGGTGCGCAGATTCAAAGCCCTTTACCCGAAGCCAACGGTTTGGCAGCCTCTTTCGCCAGAGGGCCTTGAGAAAATCCTGCAGACGGGTGGGAGAGAGGCCGTCGATGTGCGGACGTCTCTTCTGCGCCGCATGCACGACGTTTCATGGTTCATGAAGACCGTGAAACAGAGATTCTCCATCTGGTTCAACCAGAGCAGGAAACGCTTCGGTCCCGTCTGGAGCGGTCGCTTCAAAAGCACGGTGGTCGAGGGCGAGAAGTTCTCGCTGCGAACGGTGGCGGCATACATTGATTTGAATGCAGTTCGGGCGGGCGTGGTGGCGGACCCGAAAGACTATCGCTTCTGCGGATACGCCGAGGCCGTGGCCGGTCATGGCAAGGCCCGTGAGAACCTCCGGGTGGTCGATAAGACATTGGCCGGTTACCGAACAACTCTCTTCGGCGCAGGATCGGATGCCCGTGAAAACAAAGCGACGATCTCCAGGGCCGAAGCTCTGCGCGTCCTCAATGAGGAGAAGGGTAAGCTGCCCCTCCCCACCCTGCTCCGGTGCCGCGTACGGTATTTCAACGATGGTCTCGCACTGGGCTCACCCTCGTTCGTGGCGTCGGTCGCAAGTTCCATCAATGCAACAATGTCCCGGAAGCGGCCCGCCCGTCCCCATCAGCCCGAAGGAAGCGACTGGAGGGGAATGACGGTCCTTGCGGGAGTGAACAAGAATGTCTTCGGCTAGCTTCGCACCGGCGGTTCAGGAAAAGATATCTTCGACCGCTGCCCCCGGTGAGAGTTCCCCGGCCGCGACGCGTTCCTCGATTCTGTTTGCTTTCTCCGAACGGT
>CAYVUQ010000074.1:0-6102 GCA_964454915.1 uncultured Puniceicoccaceae bacterium | reverse complement strand
ACGCACCGAGGATACGTTCTTTGAGAAGGGTGCGGAACCACTCGACGTCCTGTCTTCTGCGCTCCTTTTCCAAAACACCGCTTTCCCGAACAGACGCGAGGAAAGAGTCAATGAGGTCTTCGATCCGGTCCAGCCCTTTTCCGGTCAGGGCCGAACAAGTCAGGGCCTTCGGCTCCCAGCCGACGGTATAGGGATCGAGGTAATGCAGGATGCGTCCGTATTCGGCGCGTGCGGCGCGGGCTCTGGTGACGTTGTCGCCATCGGCCTTGTTGACCGCAATGGCGTCGGCGATCTCGATGACCCCCTTCTTGATCCCTTGCAACTCATCGCCGGCACCCGCGATCTGCAAGAGCAGATAGAAATCGACGAGCGAGCGAACGGCGATTTCACTTTGTCCCACCCCCACGGTTTCGACCAACACGGTGTCATAGCCAGCCGCCTCGACGAGAATCATGGCCTCACGGGTGCGGGCGGCAACGCCCCCGAGGGTTCCGGCGGACGGAGAGGGTCGGATGAAAGAGTTCTCGTGCCGGGCCAGCTCCTCCATCCGGGTCTTGTCGCCGAGAACGCTGCCTCCACTGCGGGAGCTGGAGGGATCAACGGCGAGCACGGCCAGTTTGCCACCTTTTCGGCAAATTCTCAGGCCAAAGGCTTCGATGAACGTGCTTTTGCCGGCACCGGGGACCCCGGACACACCGATTCGGCGGGCCTTGCCGGAGTGCGGGAGACAGGCAGTCACGACCGCTCTTGCGACGGCAAGATGGGCGGGGGCCTTGCTCTCGACCAGAGTAATGGCCCGGGCCAGGCGCATCCGGTCGCCAGCCCTGATTCCCTCGACCAGCCATTCGGGATCGGGAGCGGGGGAACGGGGCCGGGAGTGCTCGCGGGCGACATCTCCGGACGAACCTTCGCCACCCTTCAACACGAAGGAAGCGAACAGAGAGGGATCGGCCCCCTCCGGAGTCCATTCCGGGGGCACGCCCTTCCGATTCATTTCAGTAATAATTCAAGTATCTTTTTGGCGGAGTCCGGTATCACGGTACCGGGTCCGAAAATCGCTGCGGCTCCATTCTCGTAAAGAAAATCGTAGTCCGGTGCGGGAATGACCCCTCCGCAGACGACCAGGATGTCCGGTCGCCCGAGCTTCTCCAATTCGGACTTGAGAGCGGGCAAAAGCGTCTTGTGCCCGGCGGCCAAAGAACTCATGGCGACCACGTGGCAATCGTTCTCAACGGCCTGCCGCGCGGTCTCTTCCGGCGTCTGAAAGAGGGGACCGATATCGACATCGAAACCGAGGTCCGCGTACCCCGAGGCGACCACTTTGGCTCCACGGTCGTGCCCGTCCTGCCCCATCTTCGCGATCATGATACGGGGTCGGCGTCCCTCTCTCTCCTCAACCTTTGCAATCAATTCACTGACTTCGTCCACCTTTTCACTCCTTCCGAATTCACGGGCGTAAACACCGGACACGGATCGAATCTGCGCCCTGTACCGCCCGAAATGCTTTTCCATGGCGTCTGAAATTTCACCGAGCGAGGCCCGTTTGCGTGCGGCTTCCACGGCCAACTCCAGCAGGTTGCCCCTGCCGGTGTCAGCGGCCCGGGAGATCGCCCCAAGGGCATCGCGCACCGCGGTTTCGTCGCGCTCGGCCCGGAGTTTTTCCAAACGCTTGATCTGCGACTGCCGCACGGCGGTGTTGTCGATGTCGAGGATGTCGAGAGGGTCTTCCTTCTCCAGACGGTACTTGTTCAAGCCCACGATGGTTTCCTTGCCCGAGTCGATGCGGGCCTGCCGCCGGGCGGCAGCCTCTTCGATTCGCATCTTGGGAACCCCCTCCTCGATAGCCTTGGTCATACCGCCGAGGGACTCGCACTCCTCGATATGCGCCCACGCCTTGTGCATCAGCTCGTGGGTCAGGGCTTCGACGTACCAGGACCCGGCCCACGGATCGATAACAGAACAGATGCCCGTCTCCTCCTGCAGGAAAAGCTGGGTGTTCCGCGCGATACGCGCCGAGAAATCGGTGGGCAGGGCGATGGCCTCGTCCAGCGCATTGGTGTGGAGGGACTGGGTGTGACCGGTCGCGGAAGCCATGGCCTCGATGCATGTCCGCACCACATTATTGAAGGGGTCCTGCTCGGTCAGCGACCAGCCGCTGGTCTGCGAATGGGTACGCAGTGCCATGCTCTTGGGATTCCCGGGATCGAAGCGTTTGACAATCCTGGCCCAGAGCATGCGAGCGGCCCGCATCTTCGCGACCTCCATGAAGAAGTCCTTTCCGATGGCCCAGAAGAAGGAAAGTCGGGGCGCGAAAGCGTCCACGGAGAGTCCTGCGTCGGTCCCGGTGCGGAGATATTCGAGTCCATCGGCGAGGGTGTATCCCATCTCCAGATCGGCTGTGGCACCGGCTTCCTGCATATGGTAGCCTGAAATGGAAATGCTATTAAACCTGGGCATGTTCTTCGAAGTGTATTCGAAGATATCGCCGATAATCCGCATGGAAGGCTTAGGCGGATAGATGTAGGTGTTCCGGACCATGAACTCCTTGAGGATGTCGTTCTGGATCGTTCCGGAGAGATGGGAGAGATCGCAGCCCTGCTCCAACCCCGCCACGATGTAGAAGGCCATGATTGGAATGACGGCACCGTTCATGGTCATAGACACCGAGACCTGGTCCAGTGGAATCCCGTTGAAGAGCACCTCCATGTCGAGGATCGAGTCGATGGCGACCCCGGCCTTGCCGACATCGCTGACCACCCGCTCGTGGTCGCTGTCATACCCGCGGTGGGTGGCGAGGTCGAAGGCAACCGACAGCCCTTTTTGGCCGGCGGCCAGATTTCGGCGGTAGAAGGCGTTGGACTCTTCGGCAGTGGAGAACCCGGCATACTGGCGGACGGTCCACGGGCGGGTGACATACATCGTCGCGTAGGGCCCGCGCAGGAAGGGCGGCAGGCCGGCGGTGAAACCGAGGTGCTCGAAGCCCTCGTTGTCCCCCGCATCATACAGGGGTTGAACCGGGAACCCTTCGAGGGCCTCGGTAACCCATTCGGAAACGGTGCGCCCGGTTTCCTCGCGTACGGAAGCCTCCCATTCGGAGCGGGAGAGAGCGGGCGCGGGAGCACTCAGATCGATTTTGGTAAAATCAGGATTGTTCATGACGTTCGTCTTGGGCTTTTGGAATCAAACTGGCGGAGACTAGCGCGTGTGGCAGGGAAGAGAGACCCCGGCGCAACGGAGCATTTCGCGGTTGGTCGCGTAATTGTCGCTCTTGATCCAGATAAAATCGTCCATGCCGGCCTCTTTGAAGGCGTCTGCATTTTCGCCGGGGTTTCCGGCGAGAACGACGGTGCAGTCGGGAGACTTATTCTTGAGGGCACGGGCAAAGGAGGGGAACAACTCACCGTACTGCTCGTCGGTTCCGCAAACCACGGCGACCGAAGCACCCGACCGGGCAAACGCGTCGGCGGCGGCGGCGGGATCGTCGAAGCCATCAGGATAGACGACGTCGAAACCACCGGGACCAAAAAACCCGCGGGTGAAATCGGCACGGAGCTTGTGTTTGCGCAGCGGCCCGAGATTCACGAGGAACAGCCTGGGCATCGCCCCGGTTTCAACCTCGTAGGCAAACGCGGCACGGCGCAGCTTTTCGTAGTCGTCCGCAAGGCGGTGGTGCGGGAGGGCGGGAGTTTCCTCGAACGACCCCTCTTCGGGCAGTAAAGCCCGGCGAAACTCGCCCACGCTGGCACCCATCCGCGCGGCTTCGACCAGACCGACGGGATCGTCCTGCGCGAGACTGAACCCTTCGCCGCGGTCCTGGTTGGCGGCGGCCTGGTTCCGACGGATTTCACTGTAATTGGGCAGCCGCGGATCCATCGGCTCCTCGGTCGGATTGGCATATACGTTGGTGCCGATAAGCGAAAACCGGCGCCCGTTCAGACGTTTCTCGTGTTCGCCGCGCGAGGCCCCGCAGATCTCGGCCACCTTGCCCGAGCGGAAGGCCCCGGCGATACCGCCGACGGCTTCGATCTCCTGGAAACGGCTCCAGGCGGCGCGGAGAACCTCGTCGGTCAAACTCTCCAGATACCACGATCCTCCGGCGGGATCGACGACACGGGCGAGCTCGCATTCCTCGGCGAGAATCGTGTGGGTATTGCGCGCGATCCGCCGCGAGAACGCATCGGACTCGCGCACGCACTCGTCGAACGTGCCGACGGTGATCGCCTCCAGCCCGCCGAGTACGCCGCAGAAGGCCTCGGTTGTGGTCCGCAGCATATTCACATAGGGGTCGAAAACCGTTTTGTTGAACAGGCCCGTGCGACCGACACCGCGCAGGGGAGACGGCTCGGCGAGACCGAAGGCCTCCTGCACGCGGCTCCAGGCGATCCGGGCGGCCCGGATTTTGGCGAGTTCCATGAAGAAATTCGAACCGAGGGAGAACTGGAACATCATGCGCGGGGCGGCATGGGCCGGTTCCACGCCCCGCTCACCGAGCTGGCGCAGGTATTCGACCGACTCTGCCAGAACAAGCGCAAGCTCATCGACTGCGGAACCGCCGGCGGCGTGGAAAGGCATTCCCGAGCAGGACACCAGGCCAAACCGCGGCAAAGCACCCGAGAGGATATCCCAGGACAGCCGCAGCTGGTCCATCATTGCCGGATAGGAAGCGGGCAAAGAACCGCAGGTCATCCAATGGCCGATAGGATCGGAATGGAGGGCACCCCGGATCCGCGAAGGATCGGCCTCCGCCTCGGCACTCCAGCCCGCCAGGAAAGCCGCGAGGGGGACCATCGCACAACCCGGACGGACGTGGATGGAAACCGCTTCGGCAAAGACGCCGTCGAGGCATTTCTTCCAATCGTCGAGCCTGGGCAGCGAAAGGCCGCAGGCACCGACCTCGCCCTCGCGCGCCTCGTCGGGATCACGGAGAACGGCCGTCGCGCCGTCGGTCGAGAGCAGCACTCCGGTCTGACCAGCACTGAGCCCCTCACGGAGCTGCCGGTTGTAATCGGACGGTCGCCCGACGGTGATTTCCTGGAGCGAGTCCCACGCGCCGTCCAGATATCCGGCGGCCCTGCCCCCGCGGGGACTTCCGGGTGCACCGGGAAGCGACGCCAGATGCGGCAGCCCCTCGACGGACTCGCGTGTGTAGATAGGGCGAAGGGTGATGCCCTCCACGGTCCGGGTGAAAAGCTTCTTTTCAAAGGGGGCCCCCTTCAAAAGAGCCTCAGCGGCGGCTTTCCAGTCCTCGTAGGAAGGGGAATCGAACTCTCCGAGCAAACGCCCGGGCTCCGGTTGTGTCGTGCTTTCGGCATTCATGGATGGTATGGACAAATGCGGTAGAAACCTTTTTCCTCAAGTAAAACCGTATGATGAGTCAATTAAATTTTTTTATTCGTAAAAGACGTTGACTTTAGAAATGCTTATCCTTTTACCACCCTCCAGATAACCAGAGACATGATCCAGAAAATCGACCACATCGGCATCGCGGTCCGCAGCCTGGCGGAAACGATCCCCTATTACGAGAAGGCCCTCGGCCTCCCCTGCCACGGCACGGACGAGGTGGAATCGCAGGGCGTAAAGACGGCGTTCTTCGAAGCCGGCGAGGTGCACATCGAGCTGCTCGAGCCGACCAACGAGGAAAGCCCGATCGCCAGGTTTCTGGAAAAGAATGGCGAGGGCATCCACCATGTGGCGTTCGGGACGGACGACATCAAGGCGCAACTGAGCCAGGCGGCGGGCGAGGGAATCCGGCTGATCCACGAGGAACCATTCGAAGGGGCGGCCGACAAACTGGTAGCGTTCCTGCATCCGAAGAGCACCCACGGAGTATTGACCGAATTCTGCATGCCCAAGGCGTGACCCGCAGGGGGCACAAACTTCCGACTGACGACCATGGCTATTGACCCAAAACTTCTCGAGGAACTCCGCAATCGGCGCGACACGGCCCGCAAAGCCGGTGGTGAGGCGAAACTCGCCAAACGCAAGGAAAAGGGACTTCTCAGCGCACGGGAGCGGCTGGAGGTTTTCTACGATCCGGGCACCTTCCAGGAATTCGGGATGCACGCATCCCACCAGTGCGCGAACTTCGGGATGGCGAACGTG
>CAYVUQ010000073.1:3907-7572 GCA_964454915.1 uncultured Puniceicoccaceae bacterium | reverse complement strand
ATGTCGCCTCGAAGGAAAACGCCGGCCTCACGGAACGCCTGTCCGCGCGGGCCTCCGAATTGGCGCGTGGCGGTCCCGCGCAGCTCTGCGGCCAGTGCTGGGGAGGCCGCGCGCGACAGCTTCGCGATATCGTTTTGCCGGAGGGCATGCTGGTCGAGGATGGCTTCCTCAAGGCGATGATCTTGACGGACTGTTTCCGGGAAGGGGAGCACGCCTCCCGCTTCGCCCAGATCGGGGCGAGCCACCGGTTCGAGGCGGAGACCCGGTTAGGGCCGCTCTTCCGTCACGAGAGGCGGATCCTTTTGGGTACGCTCGTCAATCGCGCCCTCTTTCTCCGGCTGCAGCGGTTCCGGGCCGACGGGGAGGATCCGAATGCGTGGATTTGGAACCGCTGTCGCGTCGAACCGGGCTGGCTGCACGAATTCGCACGGACGGAGTTGAGCCGGGAGCCATTCTTCCGCCAAGCGAGGGAATTCATTCGGTTGCCGCTCGAGCGTTGGCGTCGTAACCGGCGGGCGGCGCTTTTGCCCCCGGCGGTGGCGCGAACGCTGTTCAACTACGTCGTCGCCGTTTCCGCTCGGCGCGCGTTGCGCCGGGGCGACTTCCGATGGTGATCACTCGATGACGAAGACCCGGTGGAGGCGCAGGAGTTCGAGAACCGAGCGCACGGCCGGGGCGACGTTGACGAGGCGGACCTCGACGTTTTCGCTGGGCAGTCTTCGGTAGATGCCGAGGATCAGGCCAACGCCCGAGCTGTCGATGAAGCGGATCGGCTCGAGGTCGATGGCCACTTGATCGACCCCTTCTCCGGGCAGCGACTGGCAAACGTCCTTGGCGCGGGCCGCCGCCGCAGCATCAAGGCGTTCCATTCGGAACTGGATTTCCAACCGCCCCTCCCCGCAGCTTGCGATGACTTCGTCGCTCATGGAAGGAAAGCAAAACGGAAGGGCTCCGGTTTTCCAACGGAAAAAGGTGCCGGGATATCGGCCCTTACCGGTCGTCATTCGATGGTTGCCGTCCGGTCGGCAGCCGCCGAAAATCATCGCAATGGCTAAAACGGAGGTATCGCTTCTGCGCCCGGATGAGGACGATTCCTGGGACGAGTTGATCGACGCTTCGGCCCAGGGCGGCGATTTCCTGCGGAGTTTGACCTTGAAAGAGCTTTCCCGCAACGAAAGACCCAAGGCGTCGCTGCTTCGGTTCGGTTTGCGGGAGTCGCGCGACGGGCCGCTTCGGGCTGGTTGGGCTTTCATCGTCCGTCGGCGGCTGGGACTACGTTACAGCTCGCATTTCCCCCTTTTCTACAATGGGCCGGTCTTCGCCGCTCCGTATGATGTGGGACCCGAAGGAGGTGCTCGTCGATTGCAATGGCTCCACCGGTTATCGGCGGAAGTTTGCGGCCGGCTCGACGTCATCGACTGCGAGACACATCCTTGTTTCCAGGACCCCCGGGGTCTTCTTTTTGCCGGGATGAGCGTGCGCACGGTCGCTTGTCATCTTTGGCCGCCGAGCGAAGAGCCCGTTTGGAAGCGTTACAATAAGACCAAGCGGAACGAGGCAAACCGTGCGAAGCGTACCCACCGGTTCGCCTGGTGGAACGACGAGGAATCCGGGCTTTCCCACTTCCGGCGTCTACACGACCACACCCTCGCGAAGTTCAGTTGGAACCCTTCGTCGGCTTGGCGGGATACCCTGTCCCGGCAGACCGCCGCGACCGTTCGGATGGGTATCGGCCGACTCTTCGCGGCAATGCCCGTTGACGGAACCGGAATGCCCGAGGCCGTGGTCTCGATTCTTCTCGACCGGACCCGGAGGACCGCTTATCTTTGGAGGGTCGGTTTTGATAACGAGCAAACCGGACTTATCGCCGCGCTCTATGGAAACGCGGCGGAAGCGATCCGGGGGGAATTTGGCGGCGGATGGACGGTTAACTTCGGCGGTTCTCCGCGCTATTCGCTTTCTTTGTTCAAGGATTATCTCGGTGCCGAAGCGGTTTTCCACCACTCGGTCACTTGGCAGCGCCCCGGAATTCCGCGTTTTCTTTGGAACGGTTTTTTCGGGGCCAAGGAATTGCGCCTGCGCTTGAAAAGGTCTTTCCGTCCTAAATAGTGGTGGGCCTGCGCTTTTCCGGCTTCCGGCCGAGAAAGGGAATGGTCAAAAACGGGATTTTGAGAATGATCTTCTCGACCACGACCGGACCGATGATCCCGGCGGCCAACGCACTGGCGAAGACGATCACTATCTCCTCGACCCCGATCCGGTTCAAGACGATCCGCGTGCCTGCCGTGAAGAAAACATGGTAGAGATAAATCGTGTAACTGAAACCTCCGATCCAAGCTAGCGCCGGAACGCTCCAGCCCGTCGAGAGAAGGGCGCAGCAGCCGACGAGTCCGGCGAGGATCCCGGCCACCGTCTGTCTTTCGGGCGTATTTCCGTAGGCGAAGACCGCCAAAAGCCCCGCAAGAAGGATTAAAACGCCCCACGCGCGGGCGGGGGCGAGGGCACGGCGGAGGCCGAACCGCCCCCAGGCCAGCCCGGCGAGGAAAAAGGGCAACAAATAAAAGGTTCCGAGCAACGAAAACCACCGGGTGCCGAAGCCGATCAGATAGAGAAACGCCGCAGCGCCGAAGACCGCCGCGAAGCCGGCTGGTTTCCGGAGGACGCCCCACGCCTCCAGGGGCAGCAGGATCAGGAAGAGAAAGAAAAGGGACTCCACGAACCAGTAGTGCGCGACCGGCTGGAGGTGCAGCAGATACCAATGCTCGACCGCCGAGCGGGTTCCCGGCGTGACCGCCTGGACGATCGCGAAGACCGTTCCGACAAAGAGCATCGGCAGGAGGAGGCGGCGGACCTTTCCCTTGACGAAGCCGACGGCCCCGCTCTGGAAGGGGCGCGCCGCGTAGACATAGCCGGAAAGGACCGTGAACAACGGCATCCTGATCAAGGCCAGCAGGTCGTTGACCTCGCGCATCCAGCCTTCCTCGATCCGAAGACCGGAGGAGGGGTTGTCGCCGATCACGTGATAGGAGGCCAACAGAAGGCAGGCCAATCCCCGCAGGGTATCGACCGAATTGTCCCTTGGCGGTTTCATCTTCAGCGGACCCGAGTCTGCCCGAGCCGGCCCGGATGGGAATGGTATTCTTCGGCCGGGCCGGTGATTTGCGCCTTGATGATCCCCGCAAGATCCCCGACGGTGGTGTTTATTTGGGCAAGACCGATCTTCATGGAGCGCTTAAAACGATTGTTTGAACTGCTGCTTGCAAAAAGGCAGGTGAAAAGGATAGTGCGGAGGTTCGGTCGAGATCAAGCGAGCGGTCGACAATTTCCATGTGGCGAACCATTTTCCAAACCATTCCGCCGGTCTGCCTGCTTTTGGCGGCATCGTTCGATGCCGTGGCGGGTAGCGAGAAACCCCCCGAGCCTGCCGGGGCAGCGGGCGAAGAACCGACTCATGCGGCTCCTGCGGCGGAGGCGGCCCCGCCGGGCGGCGAACCGCTCTTCCTCGAGGTGGCCGATGTGGTCCGGCGGGTACGCGAGACAAGTCCCGCGCTGATGGTGGAGCGCGCGGGGGTGCGCCGGGCCCTGGAGCGGAGTTTCCAGGAGCGGGCGGCGCTTCTGCCGCAGCTTTCGGTGGGGGCGAGCCAAACGCGGCAAAAACTGGGGCG
>CAYVUQ010000073.1:1339-3897 GCA_964454915.1 uncultured Puniceicoccaceae bacterium | reverse complement strand
GTTTCGGCGGGGGAAGCCTGGAGGCACCTCCCTTCAACTCCTTCGGTGCCCGCCTGGAGGGGCGGCAGACGCTGTTCGACGCGGAGGACTACGCGAATTATCGGATCGATGATAGGAAATTCAATTTCAACGTCAGCGACGATTTCATTGAAAATCGATCTCGGCAAGGAAAAATTTGGCGAATCTTGCGGTGTTCGGTCAAGCTGGTCTGTGAAAAACAGGTCTTCTTGCCTTGAGAGATCGGCTTTGTCTGCTGCTGCCCGGTGATTGTAGCCGTTTCGCCCTTAAATCGGATGCGCACCGTCAATAGATCCACTGGTCCGTAGAGGCGAATTCGACGGATTAGTCGTAGATGAAGACGGGTTCGTCTTCGGCAGGGATGGGATCGATGCCGTCCCAGTTGTCTGCTTTTTTGGCCCATTGCGCCAACGGGGTTTCGTGCCAATAGTCGGATGTCTGGTCCCATTGTTGAGCTTCCCATACTTCCGGCGGACGTTGGTCGATGTCGTCAACGTCGATCCATTGGTTTGCCGTTTCCGCCCAAGAGCCCGGTGGTGTTTCAGTCCACGCATCTGGTGTCACCTGCGTGTCGCTGTCCCATTGCGGAGGCGGTCGCTGGTCGATGTCATCCGGGAACGTTGCCGCCTGGTTTTCGTGCTGGGACGGTGGCCATGCTTCGGCTTCGCACCATTCGCCGTCGTAGAGGACGATGCCTGCGACTCGGTCGCGCTGTTGGGCGTAGCGTTGAAGCCGGTCCCGCCGGGCCTGTTCCCAGGGTTCGAGTTCGTAGGCGATGCCATCGAGGTCGCTGGTGAAGGGCAGTTCGGGCGCATCTGGGTCGGCGCCGGGTGGCGGTGCGCGAGCGCCCTGGCTGTTGGTTGCGTAGGCCAGCCAGCCAAGGGCGCGGAGCAGTTGGGCGGCATCGTCGGGATCTTCGAGGATGCCGCTAATGCGCATCAGGCTGCCACAGTTGGGGCAGATAAATGGGTCGGATTCCCAGACTTTCTGGATGAGTTCGCGCCACTTTTTGCGCGGAATGCGCGGGAAGGCGTCACGGGGCAGTTCAATGATTTCGATGTCGGGGTCGGCTGCCGCAGTTGTTGGCGTGAAGGCATCCGGATGTGGCTCGGAGGGTAGACCCCGGTCAAAGGCTTCGGCGCGGAGTTCGTGGTCTTTGGCTTCGCGTTCGTTGGCGAAATCGGCGTAGGAGCGGCGGTTGGGCAGCGGCGTACCGGCGGCACTGGGGAGAGGGATGTTCCCGGCGGCCTTGCGGCGTTCGCCACGGGCGCGATTGCTATAGGCACCGTAATAGCGAACGAGGTGCTGGCCGGGAGCGGGAATATGTCTGGTGATGGCTGCGATAAAGGCGGGACCGTCGAAAGTTTCCCACAGTCGCTGGGTGGCGTGATTGCGCTTGCTTCGATAGATGACTTCTCCGGTTTCGGGAAAGTAAGTCATCTTTTCCAGCGAAAAGGGATTCCGCAGGATGTACTGGGCGAGGTTCTCCAGGCCATCATGGTCGTCCCTCTGAATGCGGTGCCCCGCATGGATTCCAAAGCCGCTGTTGTGCCATTGGCGCATTTTTTGTGCTTCCTGCGGCGAGAGCTTTTTCTTTTTCACGAAGAACTTGATGACCCGGGCTCGCAGCAATTCAGCAACTTGTTGCCAATCCGTGTAATGGAGAGCGTGGAAGGTGTGCGTGCCGACAAATGCGCCGTCGGTAATGAGAATGTGCAGGTGCGGGTGAAAGTTGAGGTAGTCGCCGAAGGTCTGGATTGCGACAATGACACCCGGTTGGCCCTTTGGCGTGCCGAGGCGCGTGCGCATGACATCGCGAAGGCTCAACCATGCGGCTTGGCAGAGGTCGGTCAGCATCCGGCGGTCAAACTGAAACGCCCTTCGCAGCCGTTTGGGGATGGTCAGGACGACCTGCCGATGCGGCACTTTCCGCACAATTTCGTGCCGGACAAACTCACCGAATTGTTGGACCTTCTTTTGATGGCAACTCGGGCAGAAGTAGCGTTGCTTGCAACTGAATGCGATCAGGTAATCATGGCCGCAGTGGTCACAATGGAGCCGGGCGAAACCACGGCTGAGGTCACCGCAGGCTTCGAAGGCGTCCATGGTTTGTGCGACCTCGCGGCGAAGCCATCCGTCCCGCTTTTCAAAGCGCGTGCCATATTGCTCGAAAAATGACCCGCGGTGTTCGGACAAGCATTGCCAAAGCGGGGACGCCCGTGGGCGACGGGGTCGGTAGAGCGATACCGGCATCCATGAAAAGTGAACATAATTTCACTATTTGACAAGATATTGTTCAGGCGTAGATCTTCTTTCCGTTCACTTGGACGAGAGCATTTCTGAACAGTTCGTCCAAGGGGCCCCATGCTTTTGTAAACTGCGTTTCCTTGGTTGCTTCGGTGAACCAAACGTCTTTGACCTTCCCTCTCCGGCGAAATCCGCGTCTTCCGGAACCGTTTTCTGCGGAATAAGAGGCCACTCCCGTCGTCTCCCCTTTCATATCCATCCCAAAACCATGCGCTTCCTACTCCTTCTCATCC
>CAYVUQ010000073.1:0-1239 GCA_964454915.1 uncultured Puniceicoccaceae bacterium | reverse complement strand
GATCCCCTCTACCGATTCGCCTACTCGCTCTGCCACAATTCCGACGATGCCATGGATCTCACCCAAAACGCCTTTCTCAAGATGACCCGGAAGATCGAGACTCTGCGCGACCGCTCCAATGCGAAATCCTGGCTCTTTCAGACCGTCCGGAACGAGTTCGTCGACGAATACCGGCGGGAGCGGCGTTATCCCGCGCAATCCATTGACAACACATGCTCCTCGGCACTTGCAGTCGAAGCCATCCCCGGAAGAGGATTGGATGCCCGCAACATCGTCGCGACTCTCGGGACACTCGAGGAACGCTTTCGGGCACCGCTGGCCTTGTTTTATCTCCAGGCTTTTTCGTATCGGGAAATCGCCGACATACTCGAAATACCCATCGGAACGGTCATGTCGAGACTCCGCCGCGGGAAAGACCAACTTCGCGAGAAAGTGGAGAACCCTCCCGCAACCGGGAACCCGAAGAAGGCCGGGTCTCAAAACCCGATCCCCTTCCCCAAAGCAAAGGAGTCCAATCATGGATAAGGAAATGGCCAAAGAACTACTCTCGGCCTACCGGCCAAACGGTGCGGATGCCCTCGACGAGACGCTTCGGGAGGCCTTGGCTTTCGCCGAACGCGATCCCGAAATCCGCGAATGGTTCGCGAGGCAGGTTCGTTTTGACCAGGAAGCGGCGGCCGGTATCACCGGGATTGCCGTCCCCGCCGAGGGTCGAAACCACCTCTTGGAAAAACTCGCATGGGAAAGCGATGCCTCGAAGCCGGAGACCCGCGTTTTCACCCGCTTCTGGGCGGTCGGTGCGGGTATCGCTGCCGTCCTCCTTTTCACCTTCGCACTGGTGCCCCTCCGTCATTCCGAAGAGAAGCAGAACCTCGCGGGTCTTCTTCAGCCCGGCAGTTTTTCGCTGCCGGAACTCGCAAACGAGGCGTTGCCCCTCGATTTCCGCTCGAAGGAGTTCGAAGAGGTCCGAAGCTGGCTGGCCGCGAACCAGGCGTCCCCACCCGAGGCTTTACCGGAAGGATTCAGCGCCAAGACCCTTCTCGGTTGCCGCAGGTTCCCGTTCGAGGGGAAAGGAACGGTAAACCTCCTTTGTTTCGAGTCGGACGGCGAACAGATTCACCTGTTCGTCTTCGAAGGAGATGCGCGCAGCCTGATCGACGGCCTGCCGGAGCACTGGTTCCAGAAAGACGACTGGTATCTTCGCAGGCTCCCCGACTCCGGCTCAGAATCGTTCGCAGT
>CAYVUQ010000072.1:2726-7599 GCA_964454915.1 uncultured Puniceicoccaceae bacterium | reverse complement strand
TAGCGCAGGCCAAGGACCACGAACAGCAGAAGGCTTGTGCCCGTGACTGCGATCCCGGTCGTCATAAAGGGGGGGAAGTATTCAATCTCGATTCGGTGCTGCCCTTTCGGCAAGGCGATCCCGCGGAAACCGAAATGGACCGTCACGAAATCGACCGGTCGGTCGTTTACCCGCGCCCGCCATCCGTCAGCACTGGGGATAGACAGGTAAACGATCCCCGGCTGCGCGATCTCGACCGAACCAGTCATCCTGTTCGGCCCGACTTCGTCCCAATGAACCGCAGTTTCGCCCAAGTCCGTCGCCCAATCCCGGTAGAGAGCGAGTCGCGCACTCTCATCCCCTTCCTCAACAGTACGCCTGGCTTGTTCCAATCGCTCGGAATCCAGTTGCCCAACTCCCGGCGTAACAACACCGCCGGGGATCACCGCCGCGGTCAAAGCGACGAGTTCGCGCACTTCCGGCGACAATGCACGGACACTATCCTCGTCGATTCTCTCGAAATACACCGCTCCAAAAGGGATAAAACACTGGTTGCGGTAGATCGTGCAATCACCCGCCCGACCCCACGGGGTGTAGAATGGCGGCACCTCGGTATCACCCCAGTCCCTCGTGATAAAGAACTTCGTCGAAAGGAGGCTCGCGAGAACATAGCGCCGTCCGGGCCCGAGAACGTACGAGGGTCCGTGTCCGCTCACCAAATAGTCTGCGTCGAAGCCGCGCGGACCGAGGAAGTCCAGATACCCGCCCGCGTTGAACGAGTAATAGGAACTCAACCCGCGATAAGACTGCCCAAGGGGGTCGTTCAGATGCGCGGACACGTTTCCTTTCTCGATCCGATAAAACCCGTGATCGGACCCCTGAATCATGCGAACCGCCGCGAGCGAATCGTCGAAATAGTATGCACCCGTCCGCTGCGCGTCTCCGCGAAGCGCGAGCCGGTCCTGTGAGCTTTCACCCGCAAACTCCACCACTTCCCATGCGAAGACCAGCGGAAGGACAACGAGAGCCCATGCCCGCGACGGGCGAAAGCGCAGGCAGACCAACAGCATGGAGTAAACGACCAGCAACCCGATCACCTGGCGATAGACGAGATAACTCTCCGCAACCCGGAGATGGGCCACCACGAAATCCGAATGCAAAAGAGCCCGCAACCCGAGCAGCATAAGGACGAGCGTTGCGCCGAGAAGCGGGAGGTTCAAACGACGTTTGCGAATCAGATTGTCGAGGGCCAGTGCTCCGCAACCAGCAAGGATCAGGCTAATCCAGAAGGAAGATGTCTTGTAGTAAACCCCCGAGAAGGCGTTCAGAAAATACCGCGCGTAAGGGACAAACAGATACGTTGCGACCGCCGCCAACGCGAGCGCCAACACCACCCGCAGGCGTCGCCCCCGACCGACGAAACTCTGCGGAAGGAGGAGCAAAAGGAGAACGCCCGCGTACAGGTGAGGCCCCTCCAGATAGTTCCTCCAGCCCGAGTAGAAACTGCCCCTTCCGAGAAGGTCGGGGGCAAACAACCCGTAGAGGGAAGACAGCCACTCGAGCGGCTCGTTCAACGCGAAGAGAGCACTCCCGGCAAAGGCACCGATCGGGCTGTCATCGCCGCTAACCCGAGGACTCCCGAATATCTCGTATAGATTCGGCAGGAGAAAGACCGCCGACAGACCGAGCCCGAGAAGATAGCAACCACCCAACCGAAGCACCCTCCCGCCGATCCAGGCGGGCCGCCAGCCACCTTCGATCCACAGCCGGGCCAACGCGTAAGCGAAGAAAAGCAGAGACCAAACATAGGTGTGATACACTCCACGGATGACGAGAAAGAGAATCGCCAGCGGAAGCAGATGCCAGATTCTCCTCCGCAAGAACAACTCGAAGGCGAACAACGCGAAGGCAACCATGACCACCTCCGATGCATAGTGGTTCCAGTTTCCGCGGATGATCATATGAGCAGAGAACGCAAGGCCCGCCGCAGCCAACGCTCCGCCGTAGCGACCGATCCCGAGCAGACGAAACCACCCGAGGAACAACCACGCCGCCAGGAGAACTTTCAAGAACTGGAGCCATCCCAATCCAAACGCGATCTTCTCCGGCGGGAGCGACAAGAGCAAAAACAGGAAAGGATCCCCCACCCAATTGAAAACCCCCTGCCCCACACCGACAGAAAACGACCACAACGGCCACCCTGCCGAGTGAAATGTCTCCGACAGGTGAAGAAACACCGGCCAGAAGACATCCACAGAATCAGTGGCGACATCCCTGAACAGATAGAGCCGTTGGAACGTCAGATACGGCTCGTACACAAGGAAAGCCACAAAGGCGACCGCACCGAGAAAACCAACGACCCAATAACGATTCCACTGCGCCGTCCGAACACCTCCCGCGCGTTCCGGCCACCCGGACCGGATCAGGCGTCCAGCCAGATAGACGAGCCCGGCGGCGAGCAGAAACCACACAAATCGAAGACCGCGCAACTCCCATAGCCGCCCCGGAGGCACTACTCCAGCCCACTCGCTCGCGGAAACCGGAACAACAAAGTAGGGATCATTGCCCACGCTACGGACGGTGAAGTCGCCGTCTCCCCCGACAGGCCCTGATCCGGACGGATCAATGTCGCGATTGGGCTCCCAACGCTCCAGTATCTCCGAAGCGGATAATGAGAACAGAGGAGTCAAGCCGAGGACCGAATGATAACCGAAAACAACCGGTCCGAAACACAAGGAACCCTCGCCTTTTCCGGGGTCGATGCGGATGGCCCGCAGTTTGCGCCAGCCAGGAAGTTCGAAATCGGCGACCAACCGCTGATCCGTCCGGTGCAGCAATTCGACGTCCGAATGATACTCGAAAAACGAACCTGGTCCCGGAAAACCATAGCGGTAGTAAACCTGAATCACGCTCTGCTCCGGCACTCCTTCGACCGGAATCAGCACGCGGTTGGGAGGCGGATGCCAGAAGAGAGAACTGAACAACCCGACCGCAATGATCACCCATGCCACAAGAGTGGCCGAATGATAGCTTCGCAGAAATCTTTGGACCCCATTCACGTCGTCAACTCTTTCAGGAACGCCCGAACCGCACGGTAAACCCTTTTCCCGAGTGTCGGTCGGGAGCGGCCAAACCGGTGAATCATTTCCCGCCCCTCCCGCACAAACTCCGTGCCGTAGAGACAGAGAGGAATCCCCTCGGCCACCATCTCCGCCCGCTCCATTTCTTCGGGGCGGCTTCCCCGGCTCTTTGACTCGTGATGCCGGATACGGATCGAAGGATCACAGAGGATACGCCACCCCGCCTTTGTCATTCGATGCCCCAGCAGCGCGTCACCGAATCCGTTCGGGCAGATCATCTCGTCCAATCCACCGACTGCTTCAAAGGCCTGCCTCCTCGCCATCGCACACGCAAAGGTCAGCGCATCGACTTCACGAAAGACCAGCGCTCCTGCATCGCGGTCACGAACTACTTCGGGCCCGGCGGCACCAAAAGAAATACCCGCCGCCTGCAATTGCCCGTCCGGATAATAAAGCGCACCCCCTGCCATCCCGACCTCCGGCCACTCCAGAAACCCCTGCATGTGCGCAAGATCGTTCTCCCCCGTAAACTCCACATCGTTGTTCAGGAATAGAAGATGCGACTCTTCACACGCGGCAACGCCCCGATTGTTGAGGCGGGCAAAGTTGAAAGGCTCATCGACCGACAGCCACGTGATCCGGTCACGCCCAAACAGGTCCTCCGCAAGACTTCGAAGCCGACCGGCAATCTCGCCATCGGATCCATTGTCAACGGCGACGAGGCGGACTCTTCCGGCGATTGACTGCGCGGCGAGACTGCGGAAAGTCGCCGCTGTCAATTCCTCCTGATCGCGAAAAGGGATGATTACGGCGAGGGCTGCACGACTCGGTTTCGGAATGGGTTTGCCCGAACCCCGGGCCGGATCCCATGTCCAATCGGCCAATCCGCAATTCCGCCCATCCGCAAGATCCACAGCATTCTCACGGACAGAACCCCCGTCGAAATCCTTGATTTCGACAGACACATTTCGTTGAAGACGAACCTCCGTCAGAGCCAGAGGAATCCGCGCGAGTTCGAAATCCTTTCGTATCGCCTGGAAGGCGATGTTCCACGAACCGGCCACCCACTCCGGTCCGAGGTCGTCCAACACCTCCCGCGAAACAGCGAAAGAACCGCTGATCCCCGGACCCCCGAAAACCGAATACCGGGAAACACCCCGGTGCATCCGGACCGCATGAGGCCCGCCAGCCTGATCATCGGCAATTGTTTCGAAAAACGAATACCCTGCGGCGGAGTTCTTCTGGATTTCCTTCGCAAGAATGAACAGCCCCATCGGGTGAAGCAGGTCTGCACTGCGGAGAAAGAGAACATAGTCGCCGGAGGGAATATCCCCACGCCGCAAACTCCCTGCCTCCTGTGCCTCGAAAACGAGACCAAACTTCTCCACCATCTCCCGGAAAGAAAGCTCTCCCCCCAAGCCCAAAGCACCGGCGAATTCCGAAAAGGATTTCTTACGGTTCCCTTCACTAACCCTCACCCGGAGACAAAACCTACGGAAGCTTTGGGCTGCGACCGACGCCACAACCTGCACCACTCGATTCGGATCGCCGAAATCCGGCTCCCAATCAATCCCGACAATCCTGTCCCCAAACCACGACGACCCAACCTCCTCCTGCCAGGCAAGCGACGGCTCCAGATATCCAGACTCCACCACCTCTCCCGGAAGAAGACACCACCCATGCTCCCGAAGATAAGGAACCGCCTGCAACGACAGACGCGAGCCTCCCGAAAAAATGAAAAGATAATCACTCATGCCGACTCCATCTCATCGAATCCGGCTCTCTGAAGAAGTGCCATCTGGTCCTCCTTATTG
>CAYVUQ010000072.1:0-2716 GCA_964454915.1 uncultured Puniceicoccaceae bacterium | reverse complement strand
TGAACAGGATCATACACCTCCTTATTCATTGGACGGGTGCGGAGGGTGCCATTGATCTCCGATTCAATCCTGGTATGAGCCAGCTTCAAATATTTCTGAAAGCTTTCTGCTCCGGCACCCCTCCGCTCATGTCTTATGGCTGCGATGATAGAAGTCCCTGTACCAAGAAACGGATCGAACACCCAATCCCCTTCCTTCGTCATAGAAAGGACCAATCGCTCGATTAACTCGACAGGAAATTGACACGGATGTTCTGTTTTCTCAACGTGATTGCTTTTTACATTAGGGATAACCCACAGGTCGCCAGGATTCTTACCTAGTGGATTACATGAAAAGGTCCCGGCTTTTGGACCTTTGAAGTATTTTTTCCCGGGATACTTCTGTGGCACTCGAACCGGGTCCAGATTAAATACATAGTCATCTGACTTTGTAAACCAGCTGATAGTTTCATATCGTCCGGAAAACCGTTTCGAACAATGAAGTCCATGCTCGAAGTGCCATACAATCCGATTGCGCATCCTGAGTCCGAGGTTCCGGAAAACTGGATAGAGAACGGTATCGAGAGGAATGATAGCACCCTTGTCCACATAGTTCCCCAATTGCCAGCAAATGCTTCCAGTCGGTGACAGGCAGCGAACGCACTCTTTAATTACCGATTCTTGCTGTGAAATATAATTATCCAAATTTAACTTTTTCTCATACTCTTTTCCGCGGATTACGATTTTGATGGCTTTCGAAGCCAGCGAGTCCACCGATACGCGCGTGAACGCTGAATCGCACGGCGGCGTTCCATCTCGGTCGCCAGCTCGCCCTTGACGTGCTCAAGCTCCAGGCGCAGGCTGGCGATCTCCTCGCGCAGCGCATCGAACCGGGCATCGGCTTGACCGAGGTGGACCAGAAACTCGCCCGCTACCCGGGGACCACGCCGGACGGTGTAGTGGAATTCCAATACACCACCTCTTTCCAGGAGAGGCGGCTGACTCCAGTGAAACCAGACCTGCGGGTCCGGGCCGAGGAAGAAAACCTCTTCACCCTCCTCGTCCGAAGTTCGCACTCCCAGCGAGTGCCCGTCGAGCTGGAACGAGTCGGTCGGCAAGGGCTCTGCCCGGTCATCCGCACTCCTCCGCCATACGATCTGCTCAAGGCGGAAAGCACCGGGTCCGTCAAAGGGATCGAGTCGGAAACGGCCACGGCTCGAATCCCCCGGAACCAAAGGGAACCGGGCCACCACGGCACCCGTTCCGCCGACAGGGTCCTCGGCACGCACGAGCGTTTCCCCCGAAGGGCCGGAGAGCCGCAGTTCCGCACGACCGCCAGTCGGAAAGAGTGCCCTCAGGTCGAGCCGCTCAAGGTGCGCTTCGAAAAGCACCCGAATATTCCGGGCGTAAAGGTCGCTGTGTCGCCGGTAGATTGTCTCGAAAGCAGCCAATATCCTCTCTCTGGACTCTGAAAACGCGTGATCACGCGACCGATCATGCCTGCGGTAGTCGAAGACAACCTCATCCACAAACGCCACCTCGCGACCAAGCCCAACCAGCGAGACCCAGAATTCGAAGTCCTCCCATCCTTCGCGCATCTCCTCGCAAAATCCTCCGACGGCTTCCCAATCCGCCCTGCGAAACAGGGCGGTCGCATAAATGCAGGGGTCGAGGAGAAAGTCCGGCATACAGAACGGCGGATGGGCGGCCTCACCTTCCGCCGCCCCGAAAAACTCCGCTCGTCCGTAGGCGATTCCCGTATCAGAATCCGCCTCCAGCAAGGGAATGGTTCGTTCCAGAAAGACGGGACGCAACCGGTCGTCGCCGTCCAGGCACACGATCATCTCCGCGGAGGCCGCGCGAATTCCCGCATTGCGGGCGGCAGCGGGCCCGGCGTTCTCCTGCCGGATCAAGCGGAGGTCAACGCTGGACGAAAGACCCTCCAAAACCCGGAGCGTTTCCGGATCGTCGGACCCGTCGTCCACCACAATCAGCTCCTCCGGCGGTCGCGTTTGCACCCGGACCGATGCGAGTGCTTCTTCCAGAAAAGCACCCTGGTTGTAACAGGGGATGACGACAGCAACCGAACTCATGTGGATACCTCCCATAAAGGCTTCACCCGGCGATCCTGTTCAAGCGTGAAGAAACCGGGTTCTATGGACAGATTAGGGTTTGAGGAGGGGTCCGCTGTCGGAAGGCCCGCGATGCGCACCTCGGCATCTTCATCGACCGGCAGGGAACCGTCCACCACCACACGACACGAAGGAACGAAGGCGTTCCAAAGGCCCTCTTCATGCAAAGCGAGAGCCAGGGCCGCCACCCGTTCGGTCCAGGAAAGGGAAAGGTCCGCCATAGGACGCAGACGTTTCCAGATTTCCGCCCGCACGGCAAGAAACCATCGACCGGGCACCAATAGATTCTGGGGAAGAATTTCCCTCCGCCCCATCCCTTCGTAGTCGGCTTCGAGGTTGCGGAACAAGGGTCGCACACCGGATTCATCCGCGATCATCCCGCCTTCGAGCAAGGTTCCATCCGGTGCCGCAACCGCTCCAGCCGCCAGGCCGATCTCGGGACGCGCAGCCCACGCCGCGAGTCTTTCGCAAGCCACATGATCGGGCACCACACCGGGAGCCAGGAAGACAAGCACTCCGTCTTCGACTTCCGTACTCCATTCGGAACCGGCGGTCACGCACACGACCTCCACCTCCACCGGCAAGGGCGGCTCGCAGACCCAATAC
>CAYVUQ010000071.1:0-7660 GCA_964454915.1 uncultured Puniceicoccaceae bacterium | reverse complement strand
GCGATGCGCAGCGACGACGCGATGGAGAGCACCCGCACGTAGGCGAGACCCGCCTGCTCCGCCACATCGAGCCGGACGGAGACATTGGACTCTTCGACGGCATCGAGCTGGCGGCGGCTCACGCGGAGGCCGGTAACCCGCGAATCGTCGTAGATCATCTGACTGGCCGACAGGCCGAAACTCGTCTGACTTCGGGGAGTGAAACCGGTTTCGACCGCGGTCTGGTCCTCATTGACCCGCTGGTAAGCGAGATCGAGGCCCACCTGCGGCATGACGGGTCCGCGGGCCTCGTCCACTCCGGCACGGGCGGCGGACACATTTTCCTGACTGATCCGGCTGTCGTAATTGTTCTTGATGGCCATCCGCATGGCCTCTGCAAGGCCGAGAGACTCCCCCCCATCGTGATCCCCACGCACCAGGGTGGCCAGGACATCGGGATCGACCGGGGCGGGCAACGCAGAATCACCGTTCTGCGCACAGGACAGAGCGGGTAAGACGCTCGAAAGAAGGAAGAGAAGATAAAATCGGAGGGCTGACATCGTGAATGAGCCGATGCCTATCTCCGCACGGCCCGCTGGTCAAGCACCCTCGGGGAATTGGGCTTGCGGTCTCGCAGTAAAGAGTCTTTCCTGCGAGGCCTTTATCGGCGGGGTGTAGCGCAGCCTGGTAGCGCATCTGCTTTGGGAGCAGAGGGTCGCTGGTTCGAATCCAGTCGCCCCGACCATTAAATGAACAGATCAAACTCCTGCCCTACGACTGGCAGAACTGGTATCGACACTGTGACCATTGGGATGTGGCAATGGTACCATTCAAATTAGAGGCTTTATTTTACAGTTTCGATAGCGATTCCAATTTCGATTTGGATTACATTTTTCAACGCGAAGCGATCTGGGTCACAGAGCGAATCAATGCGAGCATTCTTTTAAGGAATCCATGCATTGCCTAATGGTCTATCATGAAGAATGCGGGATAGTAGAGTTTGGATTGCGAGATGGGAGCGGGGAGATAGGGAGACGGGACATTCTTGTCCCGTGTGCGGCGTTGTGTGCCGCCCCGAAAAGGCAGCCAGAAGAACGTGCGGCGGACAGGAATGTCCGCCCTCCGGGAGACGGGACATTCTTGTCCCGTGTGCGGCGTTGTGTGCCGCACCGAAAAGGCAGCCAGAAGAGCGTGCGGCGGACAGGAATGTCCGCCCTCCGGGAGACGGGGAGGGTGCTGAAGACCTAGACTGCCTGTTCGCTGGTTTCCTCGACTTCTTCCAGGGCACTCTCGACACCGAGGGTATCGATGCGCAGGTGGCGGTAGGCGGGGAGGCCGGAACCGGCGGGGATCAGGTTCCCCATGATCACGTTCTCCTTGAAGCCCTTGAGGTCGTCCGACTTGCCGAGGGTGGCTGCGTCGGTGAGGACGCGTGTCGTCTCCTGGAACGAGGCGGCCGAGATGAAGCTCTCGGTCTCAATGGAAGCCTTGGTGATGCCCAGCAGGACGGGCTCGGCCTCTGCGGGCTTGCCGCCGGCTTCCTCCAGACGCTCGTTTTCGCCCATGAAGGTAAAGCGGTCGATCTGCTCGCCCCAGAAGAAATCCGAGTCACCCGGATCGGTGATGCGGACCTTGCGGAGCATCTGCGAGAGGATGACCTCAATGTGCTTGTCGTTGATGGTCACCCCCTGGAGGCGGTACACCTTCTGGATTTCGGTGAGGAGGTACTCCTGGACCGCGTTGGGCCCGAGGATGTCCAGCATCTCGTGCGGATCGGCAGCACCTTCGGTGAGGTGCTGGCCTTTGGTCACGTAGTCCCCGGGCTGCACGATGAGGTGCTTGCCGTGGGGGATGAGGTGTTCTTCGGTGTCCTCGTCGTCCTTGCCGATGCCGTCGGAGTCGATCTCCTCCTGCGGTTTTCTGGTGACGAACAGGCGACGCTTGCCGCGGACGGTCCCGGAGATGACCACGCGGCCGTCGATCTTGGCCATATCGGCCGCCTCCTTGGGACGGCGGGCCTCGAACAGCTCGGCCACACGGGGAAGACCCCCGGTAATGTCCTGCGTCTTGGAAGCCTGGCGGGGGGTTTTGGCGAGCCAGGTGCCCCGGTCCACATCATCCCCGTCCTCGACCACGATCTGGGCGCCAACGGGAATGGAGTAGGTGGCGATCTCCTTTTCCTTGTCGTCGAGGATCAGGACCTGCGGATTGAGGTCTTCCTTGTGCTCGATGACGACATTGGTGATCCCCTGCGACTCGGGGTCCTGCTCCCGCTTGATGGTCACGCCCGGGATCATGTCCCGGAAGCCGATGCGACCTCCCTTTTCGGAGAGAATCGGTACGCTGTGGGGGTCCCAGGCGCACAGCAGGGTGCCGGGCTTGGCGTCCTCGCCGTCATTGACGAAGAGAATGGAGCCGATCGGAATCTTGTAGTTCTCCACCTCACGGTCGTTCTCGTCGGCGACGCTGATGGAACCGGTCTTGTTGAGGACGACGAATCGTCCGTCCGCGGTCTCGACCTTGCGCAGGTCTTCGGAGAAGCGAATTTTTCCGCCCTTGCGAATGACAATCTTCGGATCGCGAAGGACCTGGCTGGCGATTCCCCCGATATGGAAGGTGCGCATGGTCAATTGTGTACCCGGCTCCCCGATGGATTGGGCGGCGATGATCCCGACAGCAGTCCCGATGTCCACCATCCGACCCGTTGCCGGGTTGATCCCGTATTCCCTGGCGGTGATTCCGTCGCTTTGTCGGGTGGTCAGCGGGGAGAGAATCTTCACCCGCTCAATGCCAAAGGTTTCGATCTTTTTGGCGGTAGCTTCGTCCACCAGTTCTCCCGCGCGGACGAGTATCTCATCGGGCTCGGTCGGGTTGCGCACATCCTCGGCAGAGCAACGCCCCACGATCCGTTCGGCCAGGCCGACGATGGTTTCGTCGCCGTCCATGATGGCCCGCTTCCATATCCCATTGCGGACACCGTCGTCCTGGACGGTCGTGATGCAGTCCATGGCCACGTCGCACAGCTTCCGGGTAAGATACCCGGCGTCGGCTGTCTTCAGGGCGGTATCGGCGAGGCCTTTCCGGGCGCCGTGGGTGGAGATGAAGTATTCCAGAACGGTAAGCCCCTCGCGGAAGGAGGAGAGGATGGGACGCTCGATGATGTCGCCGGACGGCTTGGCCATGAGGCCGCGCTGGCCGCAGAGCTGCCGGACCTGCTGCTTGTTCCCCCGTGCCCCGGAGTGCATCATGAGGAAGACCGGATTGACGTTATCGACGGTGGAACTGGCCTCGAGTCCGGTGTAAACGGCCTCGGCGATGTCGTCGGTCAGCTTCGACCAGATGGCGATGATTTTATTGTAGCGCTCGCCGGGGGTGAGCTGCCCCTTGCGGTATTGCTTTTCGACTCCCTCGATCTGTTTGCGAGCGTCGGCGATCATCTTCGGCTTGGTCGGGGGGATGATCATGTCGTCGATCCCGATGGAGATACCGGCCCGCGTGGCGGTCTTGAAGCCGACTTCCTTGAGGCGGTCGAGCGTCTCGATCGTGCGCTCCTGTCCGGTCTCGCGGTAAGTGGCCAGGATCAGATCGCCGAGTTTACCCTTGGCGGCGAGCTCGTTGTAGAACCCGATCTCGTTCGGCCAGATCGTGTTGAAAATGACGCGCCCGACGGTAGTGCGAAGGACCTTTTTCTCGGGTTTGCCGAAGGTAGTCTTCCGCCCGTAGTCGGGATTGCGGATATCGATCCAGTCGTGCTTGCGCAGAACGCCCTCTGCCTCGGCGACCATGACCTCCTCGATGCTCCCCATGAGCGGCACGCGCTGGTCGTCGGGCGGACGGTTTTTCGGCTCGATGGTCAGGTAATACGAACCGAGGACGATATCCTGAGACGGGGTGAGGATGGGCTTCCCGCTGGAGGGCGAGAAAATGTTGTTGGTGGCCATCATCAGCGTCTTGGCTTCCATGACCGCCTCGATGGAGAGCGGCACGTGGACGGCCATCTGGTCGCCGTCGAAGTCGGCGTTGTAGGCGGTGCAGACCAGAGGATGGATTCGGATGGCGTCGCCCTCGATCAGGATGGGCTCGAAGGCCTGGATGGACAGGCGGTGGAGCGTGGGCGCACGGTTAAGGAGAACCGGGTGCCCCTTGGTGACCTCTTCGAGAATGTCCCACACCTCGGGCGAGCGCTTCTCGATCATCTTGCGCGCGCCGCGGACGGTGTGTACGAAGCCCAATTCCTTGAGACGCCGGATGATGAACGGCTCGAAGAGCACCAGGGCCATCTTCTTGGGCAGACCGCACTGGTTGAGCTTCAGCTCCGGGCCGATCACGATGACGGAGCGACCGGAATAATCCACCCGCTTGCCGAGAAGGTTCTGGCGAAAACGGCCCTGCTTGCCCTTGAGCATATCGCTGAGCGACTTGAGCGGACGGTTTCCCGCGCCCGTTACCGCGCGGCCATGGCGACCGTTATCAAATAGGGCGTCCACCGCCTCTTGCAGCATCCGCTTCTCGTTATGGATGATGACATCGGGCGTCTTCAGCTGGAGCAGATTGCGCAGCCGGTTATTGCGGTTGATGACGCGACGGTAGAGATCGTTGAGGTCGGAGGTCGCGAAACGCCCGCCCTCGAGAGGAACGAGTGGACGGAGATCGGGCGGAATCACCGGAAGGACATCCAGGACCATCCAGGTCGGCTCGGACTGGGACTGGATGAAGCCCTGGATAACCTTGAGCCGCTTGGAGAGCTTCTTTTTGATCTGTTTGGAGCGGGTGGCGTGCATCTGCTCGTGGAGTTCGTCCACCAGCGGCTCGAGTTCCATTGTGGAAAGGACCTCGTGAACGGCCTCCGCCCCCATCCTGGCGACAAAGGCATCCTCGCCGTATTCGTCCTGTGCCTGGAGGTATTCCTGCTCGGTGAGGAGCTGCTTGACCTCGAGGGGCGTGCGACCCGGGTCGGTGACCATGTAGTTCTCGTAGTAAACGACCCGCTCCAGACTGCGGGCGGTCATGTCGAGGAGCAGGCCCAGTCGGCTGGGCATGCTCTTGAGAAACCAGATATGGGTGACCGGCACGGCCAGATCGATGTGGCCCATGCGCTCGCGGCGGACGCGGGAAACGGTCACCTCGACCCCGCAGCGCTCGCACACCGTATCCTTGAACTTGATACCCTTGTATTTGCCGCAACCGCACTCGTAGTCCCGGACCGGGCCGAAGATGCGCTGGCAGAAAAGGCCGCCCGGCTCCGGCTTGAAGGTCCGGTAGTTAATGGTTTCCGGGTTGCGGACCTCGCCGCTGCTCCATTCGCGGATGGAGTCCGGCGAGGCGATAGCGATCGAGACGCTGTTGTAGAGTTCCTCTGGTTCGGCGGTGAGGGTTCCGGTTCCGTTCCTGTCTTCCGTGCTCATGTGATTGTTCCCTGTTCCGGTTGCGGTAGTGTTACAGCGAGAGAGTGACCTTGCCCCGTTTGACGTCGAGGCAGAGACTCTGGATTTCCTTCATCAAAACGTTAAAGGACTGCGGGGTGCCTGCCGAGAGACTGCGGTCGCCCTTGACCAGCGACTCGTAGATCTTGGTGCGTCCCTGGACATCGTCGGACTTGACGGTGAGAAGTTCCTGAAGGGTGTAGGCGGCTCCGTAGGCTTCGAGTGCCCAGACCTCCATCTCCCCGAAGCGCTGGCCGCCGTACTGGGCCTTGCCCCCGAGCGGCTGCTGGGTGATGAGGCTGTAGGGACCGACTGCACGGGCGTGGATTTTCTCGGCCACCAGGTGGTTGAGCTTCATCATGTAGATGTAGCCGACGACCACCTTCTGGTCGAGTTTCTCGCAGGTCTGGCCATCGTAGAGCTCGCTCTTGCCGCTATCCGGCAGGCCGGCGTCGCGCAGGTAGGCGCGCACCTTCTCCTCCGGAATCCCGTCAAAGATCGGCGTGGCCACCTTGATCCCGAGCTTCTTGCAGGCCCAGCCGAGGTGGGTTTCGAGGACCTGACCGACATTCATGCGGCTGGGCACCCCCAGCGGGTTCAGGCAGATTTCGATCGGCGTGCCATCGGGCAGGAAGGGCATATCCTCTTCCGGGACAATTCGTGCGACGACCCCCTTGTTCCCGTGGCGGCCGGCCATTTTGTCGCCGACCTGGATCTTCCGTTTGGTGGCGACATAGACCTTGACGCTCTTGATCACGCCCTGCTCGATATCGTCGCCCTGCTCCACGGCGGTGATCCGGCGGTCGCGGTCGGCCTCGATCTCGTCGAACTTCGTCTGGAAGCTCTTGACGATTTCCATGATCTTGATCCGCACCGGCGAGGGATCGATCTCGATGTGCTTGGAAACCTGGGCCAGCTTGCGGAGGAGGGTCTTGGTGATCTTCCGGTTGGCCGGGATGATGAGATCGCCGGTCTCGGAGTTCTTCACGTCGAGCGGGATTTTTTCCCCGAGAAGGATGTTCGAGAGGGACTCGGTCAGCTCTTCGCGCAGGCGCTCGTACTGGACCTTGTAGTCCTCGTTGATCTTCTTCTTCTGCCGGTTCCGGTCGGAGGCGGACAGTTTTTCGGGCTCGCCCTCGACGCGGGTGGAGACCTTCACATCCATGACGATGCCGGTGACGCCGGAGGGGACGACCAGGGAGGAGTCCTTCACATCGGCGGCCTTTTCCCCGAAAATGGCCCGCAGGAGTTTCTCCTCGGGGGCGAGCTCGGTTTCGCTCTTGGGCGTGATCTTGCCGACGAGGATATCGCCCGGTTTGACCTCTGCACCCACGCGGATGACCCCGTTGTGGTCGAGGTTGCGCAGAGCCTCCTCGCCCACATTCGGGATATCGTAGGTGATCTCCTCCGGCCCGAGCTTGGTATCGCGCGCGGTGACCTCGAAGTCCTCGATATGGATCGAGGTAAAGATGTCGTCCTTGATCATCTTTTCACTCAGGAGGATGGCGTCCTCGAAGTTGTAGCCGTTCCACGGCATGAAGGCGACGAGCACATTGCGCCCGAGGGCGAGATCACCCGCGTCGGTCGCGGCACCGTCGGCGAGCAGGTCGCCCGGCTTCACCTTTTGCCCGCGGCGGACGCGCGGCTGTTGGTTGAAGCACGTCCCCGCGTTGGAGCGGATGAACTTGCGCAACTGGTAGTAGTAGATGCCTTTGTTGGGATCGCTCTTCGGGTTGCGGAGCAGCCGCGGCGGGACCTCGCCATCCTCGGTGATGATGATGCGGCGGGCGTCCACCGAAGCGACCACACCTTTGGCTTCGGCCCGGATGACGGTCTTTGAATCGCTCGCGACCCGGGATTCGATTCCGGTGCCGACGAACGGTGCTTCCGTCTGCAGGAGCGGAACGCCCTGGCGTTGCATGTTCGAGCCCATCAGCGCACGGTTGGCGTCGTCGTGTTCGAGGAAGGGGATCAGCCCGGCGGCGACCGAAACGACCTGCTTGGGGGAGACGTCCATGTAATCGACCCGGTCGCCCTCGCACTCGAGAATCTGGTCTCGGAAGCGACAGGTGACCTTCCCGACGAAGCGGCCCCTGGCGTCGATTTCGGAGTTCGCCTGGGCGATGACATGGGGCTCCTCCTGGTCGGCGTTGAGATAGACGACCTCGTCGGTGACGCGCCCGTCCTTGACCACCCGGAAGGGGGTTTCGATGAACCCGAACTCGTTGACCTTGGAGTAGGTGGAGAGGGAATTGATC
>CAYVUQ010000070.1:0-7759 GCA_964454915.1 uncultured Puniceicoccaceae bacterium | reverse complement strand
TTCACGAAACCATACACAAGGTCACGGGCGACATCGAGGGCCTGCGCTTCAACACCGCGATCTCCCAGATGATGATCTTCACCAACCATCTGTCCAAAGCCGACACCATCCGGCGCGAAACCGCGATGACTTTCCTGCAGCTTCTCGCGCCCTTCGCCCCGCACCTCGCCGAAGAGGTGTGGGCCCGTCTCGGCGGCGAGCCGGGCATCGCCAGCACCCCCTGGCCCGAAGCGGACCTCTCCCTTCTCAAGAGCGACACCGTCAAGTACATCGTCCAGGTGAACGGCAAAGTCCGCGGCGAGCTCGAAACCGCAAAAGACACCTCGCGCGACGAGGTCCTGGCCGCCGCCAGGGACGCCGGTAAAGTGGCCTCCTTCCTCGAAGGCAAAACAATCCGCAAGGAAATCTTCGTCCCCGGCAAGATCGTGAACTTCGTGGTCGGTTAGCCCCGCTCGCAACACGAACCAGACCCTCCGCCCGGGAGACGCCGTATCGGTGTCGAAACCACGGTCAACGTTCACAATGCCGCTGCGAATCGGAGCACCTCGAAACGCACGGAAACGCCGACCGATGTTCCCTTGCACCGCACCACCATTACCGCAAGCCTCGGGTTCGCATGGCTCCCCCCTCTCCTCCCCAACTCACCGTCCGGGCGATTCTGACCGGGTTCGTGCTGGGTGCCCTGCTGGTTCCCTGCAACGTGTACAGCGGATTGAAGATCGGCATGACGTTCAACATGTCGATCGCCGCCGCCCTGGTCAGCTACGCGCTCTGGAACGGCCTGCACGCCCTCGGGATGGCCCGCCGCTGGGACCTCCTTGAGAACAACATCAACCAGACCGCCGCCTCATCCGCCGCTTCGATCATCTCGGCCGGCCTGGTCGCTCCGATCCCCGCTCTCACGATGATCACCGGGCGGGAGTTCACCTACGGAATCCTGTCCGTCTGGGTCTTTACGGTGAGCTTCACCGGAATCATCATCGCACTGGGCCTGCGGCGGCAGATGCTGATCGAGGAGAAGCTGCCCTTTCCCAACGGCGTGGCTACCGCCGAAACCATCCGCGAGATTTATGCCCGCGGGCGCGACGCGCTCTACCGCATCTCCCTGTTGGCAGGATCGGCACTGGTATCGGCCGCGGCGAAAGCGATCGACGCTTTCTGGACCCGGATTCCCTCCCTCGCCCCGCCGCCGGGACTTGGACTGACCGCCGGAGCAGGAGCCGCGTCGAAGGGCGTCTCCCTCTTCAGCTTCCGCAATCTGGGCTTCCAACTCGATCCTTCGCTCCTGCTGATCGGATTCGGTGCCATCGTGGGAATGCGGGTGGGTGCCTCCCTCCTGGGCGGTGCGGTCCTGGCGTGGCTGATCCTCGGTCCCTGGGCGGTGAACGAGGGCTGGATTCCGCCGGGGCCGAACGACCCCAACGTCCTATGGTACGGAGACCTGCTCGAATGGCTGCTCTGGCCGGGCGTGAGCCTCATGCTTGTCGCCTCTCTGACCTCGTTCTCCTTTTCCCTGCGCCGACTTGTGAGCGGATGGCGCGAACAACGCCGGGCCGCCGCCGAAGGTCGGGGCGCACAAAATCTCGATCCCGAGGAGCGACCGGGCGGGCGGCTCCACATCCCCTGGTCCTGGTTCTGGGTGGGCCTGGCCCTGGCCGTCACCGCCTCCACCGTCGCCCAAAACACCATTTTCGCGATTCCGGTTTGGCTGGGCATTACCGCGGTGCTGCTCACCTTCGCCCTCGCCGTGGTGGCGGCGCGCGTTTCCGGGGAGACGGGCATCCCCCCCATCGGTGCCCTCGGCAAAATCACGCAGCTGACCTTCGGTGCACTCTCCCCTGCGAACACCACGGTGAATCTCATGGCGGCCAACGTCACCGGCGGGGCTGCGGGACAGTGTTCGGACCTGCTTCACGACTTGAAAACCGGGATGCTGGTCGGTGCGCGGCTCCGCTTGCAAGCCATTGCCCAGGTGTTTGGCATTCTCTCCGGTGCGCTGGCCGGGACCGCCGCCTATCTGATCCTCATTCCCGACCCGGCGGCCATGCTGGTCACCGAAGAGTGGCCCGCTCCGGCGGTGGCCACCTGGAAAGCCGTCGCGGAGGTCCTCGCCGAGGGCTTCCACGCGATCCCGCAGGGGTGCGTAACGGCCATGGTCGTGGCGGGCATCGCAGGAATCGTCCTCGCCTGCCTGGAGAAGCTTTCTCCCGAACACCGCCGCCACTGGGTTCCCAGTGCCCCGAGCATCGGCTTCGCCTTTGTTCTCCCGGCCAGCCTGAGCATCTCCCTTTTCCTCGGTGCCTTCATCGGTCTCGTGGCCGGAAAGATCGCACCGGGGTGGACGCGCAAGTATCTGATCGTCGCGGCGGCAGGGCTCGTCGCCGGGGAAAGCCTGACCGGGGTGGCGGAGGCTCTCTGGAATCTTCTGCGGTAGGTCTTGCGCCGGGCGTTCCAATTCTTCACAAAGTCGTTCATGGAAGAACGGCAAGCGGTTTTGGCCCTTGAAGACGGAAGCGTCTTCCGGGGCGATGCTTTTGGAGCGACGTCCACGGTGGTCGGCGAAGCGGTGTTCAACACCAGTATGACGGGATACCAGGAGATTCTCACCGATCCCTCCTACTTCGGCCAGGTGGTCACCATGACGGCACCCCAGATCGGAAACTACGGCGTCAATCGGGACGATCCCGAGTCGGACCACCCGCAGGTCCGCGGGTTTGTGGTCCGCGAGATCAGCCCGGTCGCCAGCAATTGGCGCTCGACCCGGTCGCTTCCCGAGTATCTGCAGGAATACGGCATCCCGGCGATCAGCGGGGTGGACACCCGCGCAATCACCAAGCGGCTCCGGGTGGCCGGTGCCATGAAATGCTGCCTGTCCACCGAGGGGATTTCCGATGAGGAAGCAGTCCGGCAGGCAAAGGACTGGGCGGGTCTGGTCGGCGTCGATTTCGTGAAAGAGGTCACCCGCGCGCGGAACGGCACCTATGCGCCCGGTGCGAATTCATGCCTTCCCTTCACGGTCCCCGGCACACGGCTGAAACCGCCGCGACAGGAAAGGACTCGCTACCGGATCGCCGCCATCGACTACGGGGCGAAGGACTCCATCCTCAAGCGCCTGACGGAGCACGGGTTCGACGTGACCGTTTTCCCGGCCACCGTAAAGGCCTCGGAAATCGAGGAGTTCGATCCCGACGGCGTTTTCCTCTCCAACGGACCGGGAGACCCTGCGGCAGTCGGCTACGCCCACGAAACGGTTCGCGATTTGCTCCCCGGGTATCCGCTTTTCGGAATCTGCTTCGGCCACCAGGTCCTCACCCACGCCCTCGGCGGCAAGACCTTCAAACTCAAATTCGGCCACCGGGGAGGAAACCAGCCCGTCAAGAATCTGGAGAACGACCGGGTGATCATCACCGCACAAAACCACGGCTTCGCCACCGACGCGGACTCGCTGGAAGGACTCGCGGAGGTGAACGAAATCAATCTCAACGACCGAACGGTCGCGGGACTGCGCCTGAAAGACCGACCGGTCTTCTCCGTCCAATACCACCCGGAGGCGGGCCCGGGACCCAACGACGGCACGGCCCTCTTCGAGAGCTTCTACCAGATGGTGGCGACCGACGCCGAAAAAAGGCGCGGAGCCGCAGCTCAGTTGTCGCGCAGGGTGATCAGGCCCCAAAGGAGCGTGACCTGGTCGCCACTGTAGTTGTCGCGCGTGGTGATATCGTCCGAGCTGACGGCTGCGGTCGTGATCGACGGCTCGTAGAAGCTGCCTTGTTCCGACTTCACGATTCCAAAGAAATTGTAATCGTTGTTCGGCTTGAGCATATTATCTTTTTGCGCGGTCGTCGGGCCGGTGTTGCAACCGGAAAGCAGGACCAGGGCGAGGGAGGACAACAACAGAGCGGTTTTTTTCATCGGGACTGAACAATGGCGCATGAAAGCCGCTTTGCAACAAAAAAAGAGGCGTCTGGTTATCAGTCCTTTTTCAACCGGGCTTCCAGACGGACGTGGGCCTGGCCTTTGTCCGAGCGCAGGCGTTCCAGACCTTCGATGACCAGGATCGTCCCGCCGTCCTCCTCCGAAAACCACTCCTTCATCCGGCGCTCGGTGTTCAGCTCGGCGTCGTAGGGAATCCAGAACATCTCCTCGCCGCGCAGGTAACCCCGGTAGAGAACCGTCATTTCCTCCTGGGTGACCTCGGAGAAGAGAAGCCCGTTTCGTAAAAACATCCGCGCTTTCACAAAGGTCATGCCGTCCTCCATTTCAAAGGCGGTCAGTGCGAACACATCCTTTCCGGACCTCCAATACTCGGCTGCAACAGGCATTCTGGTGATCTCGCGCCCGTCGGCGGTCTCGATCCGCAATTCCCCTTTCCATGAACCGAGGTAGTGGTCGAGCCATGATTGTATCTGGCCGGGATCGACCCTCGCTCCGACCAGCGTCGCCGCACCGAGGCCCAAAAACACTCCCAGGGGGAGGATGTGCGCGATACGAAACACGGCCGCAGAGATTCGGTGGACCCTCCCCTTCCCGTGTTCAGTTCTCCGAATCCACCTCTTCCGGCAGATCGGCGTGGAACTGCGAGCCCCTTCGGGTCGCCTCGACGAAACCGGCGCGAACGGTGAAATCCCCGAACTTTTCACCCTTGCGGCGATCACGGGCATAGGCCTCCAGAACAGGGGTCAAAACCTCGACAAGCCTGTCCTCTCCAACATCGCGACGATACAACTTGTTCAACCGGGCACCGTCGAACCCGGCCCCGAGATACACGTTATAAACACCGGGACCGCGTCCCACCAGCCCGATCTCCCCAAGGTAGGGACGGGCGCAGCCGTTCGGACAGCCCGTCATGCGGATTTTGATCTCCTCCTCCCGAAGACCGTTGGCCTCCACAGCCTGTTCGAGTTCGGAAACGAGCTGCGGCAGGTAGCGCTCGCTCTCCGCCAACGCCAGGCCGCACGTCGGCAGTGCCACGCAGGCCATCGCGTTGAAACGGAGACCGGTGCGGACCCTCTCGTTGGCGATGCCGTGCTTCGCCAAAAGAGCGTCGATCTCGTCTTTCTTCCCGGGGGCGACCCGCCCGATGACGAGGTTCTGGTTGGCGGTGAGGCGAAAGTCGCCCTCGTGCAGAGATGCGATTTCACGCAACCCCGACATCATCGCACACCCGGGGTCATCGCGGACCCGTCCGTTCTCGACGAAAAGCGTATAGTGATGGTTCCCGTCGGTCCCCTCCGTCCAGCCGTAGCGGTCCCCCGTTCCGGTGAATTCGAACGGTTTCGGGTCCTCCAGCGTGTAACCGAGCCGCTTCTCCACCTCGCCGCGGAACCAATCGAGCCCGCGGTCCTCGATGGTGTACTTCAGGCGAGCGTGGGCACGGTCCGAACGGTCCCCGTAGTCGCGCTGAACGGTCACCACCTTCTCGGCTACATCGACCGCCTGCTCGGGCGTGCAGAACGCCATCACATCCGCCAGACGCGGGAAGGTGGCTTCCTTGCCATGGGTCATGCCCATGCCGCCGCCGACCGTCACATTGTAGCCCACAATCCGGTCACCTTCCGCAACAGCCACAAAGCCAAGGCAGTGGGCGAACACATCGACGTCGTTCATCGGCGGCACGGCCACGACCACCTTGAACTTGCGGGGAAGATACACCTTTCCGTAGATCGGTTCCTCTTCTTCCTCGCCGTCCACGATCTTCTCGCCGTCCAGCCAGATTTCATGATAGGCTCTGGTCTTCGGGGTGAGATGGTCGCTGATCGCCTGGGCCAGTCTCTGGGCTTCCTCATGGTGCGCCGACTCATACGGGTTCGGGTTGCACATCACGTTGCGGTTCACATCGCCGCACGCCGCAATCGTGTCGAGCAGGGCTTCGTTGATTCCCTGAATCGTCGTCTTCAGGACGCTTTTGATCACACCGTGAAACTGGAAGGCCTGCCGGGTCGTCAACTTGAGGGTGCCGTTGGCATAGGTGTTCGCCAGAGAATCCATGGCAAGCCACTGCTTCGGCGTGCACACCCCTCCGGGCACGCGCACACGGATCATGAAACTGTAGGCCTTTTCCAGACGCTTGCGACGGCGCTCGGCCCGGACATCCCGGTCGTCCTGCTGGTAAATCCCGTGAAACTTGGTGAGCTGCGTGTCATCTGCGGCCAGGGCACCGGTGATTTCATCGGCCAGCCCTTCGAGAATGGTCCCGCGCAGGAGGCGGCTGTCCTCCTTGATGGACTCGTTTTGGTGGAAGCCGTTTCCTTCGATCAGATTTCCCATGGTGATTCCTTTTCGCTTGTGCGCCGTTACCCTCAGTACACGTCCTGCTGGTAGCGGCGGTCTTTCTTCAGTTTTTCGACGTAGGCGGAGGCGTCTTCCGCAGACAGGCCCCCTTCCCCCGACACCAACTCGCGGAGCGCGGTGTCAACGTCCTTCGCCATGCGGGATGCGTCCCCGCACACGTAGAAATGAGCCCCCTCTTCCAGCCATGCGAAAAGGTCCCGGGCCCTGTCCTTCATACGGTGTTGGACATACAACTTGTCGGGCGTGTCCCGGGAAAACGCGATGTCCATCCGCGAAAGGATGCCGTCCTTCAGATAATCCTGCCACTCCAGCTGGTAGAGAAAATCCGTCTGGAAATGCTGATCCCCGAAAAACAACCAGTTCCGGCCCCTGGCACCGGTTTCCAGACGCTCCTGAAGAAATGCCCTGAACGGGGCGATGCCGGTTCCCGGCCCGATCATGATGATCGGAGTGTCCGGATTCGGTGGCAGCCGGAAATTCTTGTTCTCGTGGAAATACACCGGGGTGGTGTCGCCTCTCTCGATCAAATCCGCGAAATAGGTCGAGCAGACGCCTTTGCGCGCCCTCCCGTGGCTGTTGTACCGCACCGCCGACACGGTCAGATGCACCTGGTCCGGATGGGCCTTCAGACTCGAAGCGATCGAATACAGGCGCGGCGGAAGTTTGCGGAAAAGCTCGGAAAGAACCTGCGCTCCCAAACCCTGGATCGGAAAATCCTCGAGCAGATCAATCACCTGACGGCCCCATAGAAAGTCGTTCAAATCCTTACCACCGTCCTTCAGGAGTCCCGCCAGTTTCTCCGAAGAGACCTTCTCCTGATACTTCTGCAGCATCGGCTTCGTCAGGTTGGTCACGTCGAGGTTCTCCAACAGAGCCTCGCGCAAAGAGAGCTTTCTCTCGCCGAGCTTCACCCGCTCGTCGCCGTCAAGACCGGTGACCCGCAGGATATCCCCCACGTAGCGCGGACAGTTCCGGGGGAACACCCCCACCGCATCGCCGGGCTGATAGGAAAGGCCCGACCCTTCGAGAGAAAACTCGAGGTGCCAGGTCTCCTTGGCCGAACCCCTGCCATTGAGATTGACCCGTTCCAGGAGCGGTGCCGGAAACGGATTCTTCTTCCCGTAGGGATTGGAGGCGGGCGGCTGCTCCGCACCGGCCATGATTGACACGTCCACCGGCTCAGGTTGTCCCAGATCCTTCAGGAGCGTGTCCAGTGCCCCATCAAACCACTTTTGAAACGGTTCTTCGAAATCGACATCGCAATCGGCCCGCGGATGGAAACGATGACCTCCCAGTTCCTCGAATCGGGCATCCAGGTCCTGCCCGAACTTGCAGAAGTGTTCGTAGCTGGTGTCTCCCAAGGCCAACACCGAGAAACGGCACTTGCCGAAACGCGGCGCATCATCCGCCGAAAGCTTGCCGAAAAACCCGGTCGCCCGGTTCGGAGGATCCCCCTCCCCCCAGGTGC
>CAYVUQ010000069.1:0-7768 GCA_964454915.1 uncultured Puniceicoccaceae bacterium | reverse complement strand
CACCCACCTCGAAGGAAGTGGACAACGATGAAGGACCCTGACGAAAGGCTGGCCGTCGGATGGACGACCGTGGAGGATGCTGTATCGGCGGAGCATCTCGCGCACAACCTCCTGGAGTCAGGGCTGGCTGCCTGTGTGCAGATTGATCGTCCGATCAAATCCCTATACCGCTGGAAAGGTGGCATCTGTGTGGAGGAGGAAACCCGGCTGTGGATCAAGACCACGGAATCGTGTGCGCGGAGGGTGGGGCGGTATCTGGAAGAACACCATCCCTACGAAACCCCGCAATGGGTCTGGAGTGTCCTGGATGGAGGGAGCGGGGACTACGCGCATTGGGTGCGGGAGAGCGTGGGGCGATGACAAAAAACGCCGACCGGGAGGGACGGTCGGCGTTTGCGCGAATCGGCTTTTACGCGGTTCAGCTCCGGGGTGGGCCGCTGCGGCGTTCCCGGATTCTTTCGAGCAGGACTTCCACTTCGTCGGGGTTCAGGGTGCCGTCCCCGTCTTCGTCGAAGCGTTCGACCAGGCGTTCGGTGTCGGGGCCGCGGCGGTCGTCCTGGTTTCGATCTCCGAAACGGCGTCCGCGGTCGTCGTTGCCTGAGCGGCGGCTCGTCCGGTTGTTCTCACGTCGGTCTTCCATCCGGTCCTTGATCCGCTCGCGGCGCTCTTCGCGGAAGCGCTTCAGCCGCTCGCGGCCCTTCTCAATCATGGTTTCGAGTTCGTCGAGTTCGAGGGCACCGCTGTCGTCCTCGTCGAAGCGGTCGAGGAGTTTCTCCGCGGAGGGTGGGCCTCGGCGTTCGTCGTCCGGCGGCACGGCCGACAGGCTTCCGACGATGGGGAACAGAGCGAGGAGGGTGATGATTCCGGTTTTCATGATGGTTTTCCTTTCGGGTTTTCTGTTGGTTTCTGAGGTTGCGGGCGGAACATCCGCCACGCATCGGGAGGAAATCTATCACCCTTCCGTGAATATCCGTGCGACGGGTTGATGAAAAAAGTTTCATCTGCAGCAGGGCACTACACGTTGCGGAGGGCCGTCGGAATCGTCTAGGCTTGCGCCCGTGAAAATCCTGGTGGTCGAGGACGAGCGAAAAATCCGCGAGTGGGTAGTCAAGGCACTGCGCGAGGCCGGGTTCGTAGTTGATGCCTCGGGCGATGGAAACGAGGCTTTCGATCTGCTGAACACCCATCCCTACGACGGGGTGGTTCTCGACATCATGGTGCCGGGGCGCGACGGGCTTTCGATTCTCAAGGCGATCCGCAAGGATGGGATCAATGTGCCGGTGCTGGTTCTTTCGGCACGGGGGGAGTGGGACGAGCGGGTGGAGGGGCTCAATCTCGGAGCAGACGATTACCTGCCCAAGCCTTTCCACGTCGATGAATTGATCGCCCGGTTGCGGGCGGTCTGCCGCCGTTCGGGTGGCGAGCATCTGAACCTGGTGGAGTCGGGTCCGGTGCGGATGAACGTGGCCACCCGCGAAGTGCGGATCGCCGGCGGGCCGGTCGAACTGACGGCGCGTGAGTTTGCTCTGCTCGAGATGCTGGTCCGGTCCCCGGGGCGGGTGTTTTCGCGTACGCAGATTCTGGACCGGGTGTGGGACTACGATTTCGACCCGCAGACGAATCTCGTCGATGTCTATGTCCGCAAGTTGCGGGCGCACCTGGGGCCGGACCACCGCGACCGCATTGAGACGGTCCGGGGGGTGGGCTACCGTTTTCGCGATGGCCGATGATGGAGACAGAAAGAGCGGGGTGCGGCGGGCGAATCGGGTCCGGCCCTCCTTCCGGGCGCGGATGGTGTTTTTCTCTGTCTTGCTGAGCGGGATCGGGTTGGCGGGATTTGCGGCCCTGGCGGTGCTGTTTTTCCAGCGGGAGCTGCGGAGAAACCTGGAGCGGGATCTGGCCGGGGCACTGGCCCGGGCGGCACCGGTTCTCCTGCGTATTGCGGACGGTGGGCGACCGGTCGTGGACGATTGGATGGCAGCCCGGCTGGAGGGTCGGCTGGAGGAGTTCGGGGCGGTTTATGCGGTCCGCTCTTCGAAGCGACTCCCCTGGCTCTTCGGCCCCGGCTGGCCGGTGGACGACCCCGTGCGGATGGATGACCTGCTCGAAGCTCTTCCCCGGACATCGTTTCCCGAAAACTGGACGAGGCCGACTCGACCGCGGGATCGGGAGCAACGGGGGGCGCGTCGCGTCCGGGAGGGAGGCCCGCCACCACCCACGCCGCGCGACGTACGCATCCTTCACCCGTCGGGTGCGGAGTCCGAGTGGATGGTGGCCGGGTTGCGCGACGGTGGTGCGGCGGCGTTTCTTGCGGTCCCGGGAGGACTCAACCAGCCGCGCACCCGCCGACTGGTGGCGGTGTTCTTGTTTGTCGGGCCCGTGGCTCTTTTGCTGGTGGGGATCGGTGCCTTTTTCCTGGCTGGCCGCGGAATCGCTCCGATCCGGCGTTTGTCGGCGGTGGCCTCCTCGGTGACGGCCGATGATCTCTCCCGCCGGATTGACACGGTCGGTATGGAACGGGAGTTTTCCGGGTTGATCGAGGTGTTCAACGGAATGCTCGATCGGCTGGAGCGAAGTTTCCACCAGGCCCGGCGTTTCGGGCAGGATGCGGCCCATGAGCTGAACACGCCCCTTACGGTATTGACCGCGAAGATCGACGATGCGGTTGCCGAGGTGGAAGACGGCTCGCCGGAGCAGGTGCGGCTGGCCGGGCTCGGGGAGGAGGTTCGGCGTCTGCGCGAGATCGTGCGGAAACTCCATCTTCTGGCCCGGATCGACGGAGGCGGCTTGAAGACGGATATGAAGGAGATCGGGGTGGCCCGTGTCGTCGAGGAAGTGATCTCGGAAATGGCCGAGGTGTTTTCGGAGGTCGGCTTTTCGACCGATATCGAAACGGGATTGCGAGCCCGTGCGGACGTGGGTCTGCTCCGGCAGATTCTGCTGAACCTGCTATCGAACGCGGGTCGCTACAACCGACCCGAAGGATGGGTGCGGGTGACGGCGAAGGCCGAGGATGGGCGGGTCACCCTGTCGGTGGAAAATTCCGGTCCGGCGGTTTCCGAGGATTTGCAAGAGCGTGTCTTCGACCGGTTTTCCCGTGGCGATCCGGCCCGTGGCAGTTCCGGGGGCGGGCTGGGGCTGGGCCTGAGCCTTGCGCGGGAGTTTGCCCGGGCGATGGGTGGGGATTTGCGTCTGGCCGACGGTAGAGAGGATCGTATCCGTTTCTTGCTTACGCTTCCGGGTCTCCCGGCTCCGGCGTCTCCTGGGCGATCCGTTCACTTCCCTCCTGAATGACCGAATCGACGCCGACCCGGCGGGTCTTGGGGAACGATTGGAGACCGCCCAGGGAGTCGCGCTGTCGTTCGAAAATCATCTCGCTCTTCGCGTAGGCCACGATCAGCCGGGCCACATGGACCAATGAGTGGAGGTTGGTGCGTTCGTAGCCATGCGAGGCGTCCACCCCGAAAGTGACCAGTGCCGTGCGGATGTCGTTGCCCGCGTCGAGGGCCGAAGCACTGTCGCAACGGTAGTGGCGGAAGATGTCCCGTTGATGTGGAATTCCTTCGTTCTGACAGAGATGCAGCAGGTGGTGGGTCAGGTGGTAGTCGAAAGGGCCGGAGGAATCGGCGGCGGCGAGGGTCACGCCGAACTCACGGGAGGCCTGGCCCGGGCCGCAGGTGCCGTTATCGATGGTCACCATCTCGGCCACGTCGCCGTGGAGAACCGCCGAGGCACCGGAGCCGACCTCCTCGGAGATGGTGAAGAGGATGTGCAGGTCCACGGGAAGATCGATGTTGTTCTCGCGCAGGTAGCGGACGGCGGCCAGCAATGCAGCGACGCCTGCTTTGTCGTCAAGGTGGCGGGAATTGATGAATCCGTTGGGGAGAATCTCCGCCTGGGCATCGACGCCGATGAAATCGCCGACATGGATGCCCATTTTCCCCAGATCATCCAGGTTCGACACATCGGCGTCCACCCGTAGTTCGAGGTTGGACCAGGAAGACGGCTGGGTGTCCACGCCGGAGTCGAAGATATGCCCTGAAGCCTTTAGCGGAAGGAGGGTGCCGCGGATGATCGTATCGTCGGTGAACAGGGAGACCCTGGCACCTTCGGCAAAGCGCGGGGACCAGGTGCCGACCGGGACGACTCCCAGGCGACCGTTTTCCTTTAACTCGGAGACCATTGCGCCGAGGGTATCGAGATGTGCGATGAGCGCACGGTCCGGGCTCCCTTTTTCACCGGGCAGGGTGGAGCGGATGGCTCCGCGGCGCGTCAACTCGAAGCCGATACCGAGGGCATTCAATTCGGAGCAGACCTCGCGCACGATGGGATCGGTGTATCCCGTCGGGCTGTGGATGCGGAGGAGTTTGAGGAGGGTATCGCTCAGGTAGGTCTCGTCGATCTCGGTTTGATCCATGGTACGTCGTGATGCGTGATGCCTGATGAGGTCAGCGTTTTTCGCTGGATTTGACGGAGTGGGGGAAGAGGAAGTCGATCAATTTCGTGGCCGTGGGCTGAGGTTCGTGGTTGGCGAGACCGGGCCGTTCGTTGGCTTCGATGATGACGTAGTCTTCGCGGGTTTCATCGGGCACGATGAAGTCCAGCCCGACGACGGGGATGTGGAGGGCGTCGGCCGCCTTGACAGCGTCCTCCCGCAGCACGGGATTGAGCACGTGGGTGACGTCGTGGATCGTCCCGCCAGTGTGCAGGTTTGCCGCCTTGCGCAGGGTTACGACAACCCCTTCCCCGAGGACGGTGTCGAAATCGACACCTGCTTCGCGGAGGCAACGGCGGGTTTCGTCGTCCTTGGGGATACGGCTCTCTCCCCCGGTCGCCGCTGAACGCCGACGGCTCAGCCGGTCGATCAACTCGTCCACGGTGTGTTTGCCGGTGCCGACGATTTCGGCTGGTCGGCGAATGGCTGCGGCGACGACCTCGCGGTTGATGACGATGATGCGGAGGTCGCGCCCGGTAGCGAATGATTCGAGGATGACCTCTTCGCAGATTTCGCGGGCTTCGCGGACAGCCTCCTCCATCTCGTCGGCTTCCCGGATATCGACGGCCACGCCCTGGCCTTGTTCGCCGCGTGCCGGTTTCACGACGATCCGTTCGTGTTGGGCCAGGAAGGCGGCGTTTTCCTCGGCAGAGCCTGCGGCACACTGGGCGGGAACCTTCAGACCCGCATCGGCGAGAAGCTGGCGGGTCAGGCTCTTGTCGTCGCAGCGCATCAGGGCGACCGCCGAAGTCATTTCGGTCAGCGATTCGCGGCAGGTCACGGATCTGCCGCCGAGGCTCAGAGTGAAAAACCCCCGGGCCGGGTCCGTATCGGTTACCTTGATCCCTCTGCGCAGGGCCTCGTTGATAATGATTTCGGCGTAGGGGTTGAACTCGGGGTCGGGAGGTTCGCCGATGAAAAGGCGTTCGTTGATCGAGTTCCGGCATTTGACGGCGAAGACGGCGACCTTGTGGAAACCCAGTTTCCCGTAGAGCCGGATCGCTCCGTCGTTGTCGTGCATGACGGAGAGGTCGAGCTGCTCCCGACCGCGGTCGCGCATCCATTCGATGGTGGCCCGCACCAGTGCTTCGCCGACTCCGGGCAGATCCGCCTGCTTGTCCACGGCCAAAGCCCACAGGCTGGAGCCGTTTTCAATGTCGGGAAAAGACTCCCGGTGATCCACCCCGAGGACCGCACCCATAATCCTCCCGTCGTCGTCGGCGCGGGCGACCAGGTATCGGAATTGGGGGGACTCGAGATTGTTCAGGAGAAAAGCCCGGTCAACCGGGACCATCTTGTGGGAGACGTAGATGCGGTTGATTTCATCTATCTCGGTGGGCGACTGCACGGGGCCGACCGAAAACCCCGGGGGCGGTTGGTCGGAATCCGGATAGTCTGCGAAGTCCAGCCGGTAGGTGTTGGAGGGATCGAGGAATAACTCCTGGGGTGCCTCGTTGAGCACGAGATGGGGATCGTTCAGGTAGAAGGCGATGTCGCGCTGGCCCTCCCGTTCGCCGAGGATGCTCTCGGCGACCGCACGGGGCGAAGGGAAGGTGTGGGCGAAAATGAGACGGCCCCATCCACATTGCAGGGCCACGCCCTCGAATTCTGCGGTTTCGCTCATGGAATCGTGTCGGCGGTTGTCAGGTCGGCCTCAGTGGATTCCGTGGGTTTGAAGCCACATCTCCAGCAGTGCCAGCTGGTAGAGCTTGGACCCGCCCAGGGAGGTGATGTGGTCGCCGGGTGCGGCGAGCAGGGCATCGACATAGTCCCGATTGAAAAGGCCTCTCGCACGGGCAGCCTCGGCGTTGAGTGCCTCGCGCGTCATATCAAGGAATTCTCCTTGCAGGTATTTCAGGGCTGGGACCGGGAAGTAGCCTTTGGGCCGGTCGATCACCCCGGCGGGGATAACCTTGCGGGCGGCCTCCTTGAGCGCGTACTTGCCGCCATCGCGGACCTTCAGATCGGGGGGCATCCGGGCGGCGAATTCGACGACCTCGTGGTCGAGAAACGGCACCCGCGCCTCCAGGCTCGCGGCCATGGTGTTGTTGTCCACGCGCTTGACCGGATCGTCCACCAGCATGATCCGCGAATCGATACGGAGCGCCTTATCCACCGGGCGTTCGGCTCCCGGCTGGTTGAAATGCTGCCGGACGAACTCGAGGGGATGGTCGGCATTCGTGCGGTGCCGCTCGGCGACTACCCTGCGGTATTCGTCGTAGTCCCGGTCGAAGAAGACCCGCGCATAGTCGGCGACCGCGTTGTTGGCGGCCATCATCTTCTCATACCAGAAGTATCCCGCGAAAACCTCGTCTGCTCCCTGGCCGCTTTGCACGACCTTGACGTGTTTGGCGACCTCCCGCGAGAGGAGGTAGAACCCCACGTTGTCGTGGCTGACCATAGGCTCGCTCATTTGCCGGATGCAGTCGCGCAGGGCGGGGATGGTATTGTCCGATTCGATGAAGAGCTTCCTGTGTTCGGTTTTGAACCGGTCCACGATGATGTCGGAGTATTTGAACTCGTCCCCCTCCTCGCCGTTGACCGATTCGAAGCCGATCGAAAAAGTGCGCACTGTGGAGGAATCGTGCTCGCAGAGCAGGCCGACGATGAGACTGCTGTCGAGCCCCCCCGAGAGGAGGACGCCGACGGGCACATCGGCCACCAGACGCCGTTTCACCGCCCGGCGCATGACTGCGAGCGTTTCCTCGATCCAGTCCTCCTCGGTGTAATTGCGCCGTTCATCGTCGATTCCGTATTCGACGTTCCAATACGTCTTGGTGCGCATGGTGCCGTCGGGTTCGACGAAAGCGAGGGTAGCCGGCGGGAGCTTGCGGATGCCATTGAGGATGGTGTGTGGTGGCGGGACGACCGAGTGGAAGGTCAGGTAGTATTGCAGGGCGACCGGATCGATCGAGGTATCGACGCCGCCGGCGGCCAGGAGGGCGGGCAGGCTGGACGAGAAGCGGAGGAAGCCCGCAGTGCGGGAGAAGTAGAGCGGTTTGATCCCGAGCCGGTCGCGGCCCAGGAGCAGCCGCCCGCTTTCCCGCTCGGAGATGGCGAAGGCGAACATCCCGTTGAGATGCTCGACGAACGATTCGCCCCATGCGTGGTAGGCCTTCAGGATGACCTCGGTGTCGCCCCTGCTGAAGAACCGGTAGCCCTTGCCTTCCAGCTCCGCCCGGAGTTCCTTGTAGTTGTAGATGGCACCGTTATAGACGATGGACAGGCCCAGTTCCGAATCGACCATTGGTTGGCGTGACGCTTCCGAAAGAT
>CAYVUQ010000068.1:0-7818 GCA_964454915.1 uncultured Puniceicoccaceae bacterium | reverse complement strand
TATGTTGACTACTGTGCCGCCCAGTTTTTTATAGGCTTCTTTGTGGCCCGTTTTGGTCCCCCCCTTTTTGGGAATAACCCTTTTAAAATATAGTTTTTAGTGGGGGCGAGGGGGGGGGTGGGTTTGGGAGAATTCCAGAATGAAGAGTCCTCCTCCGGGAGTTAGCACGCGTCGCATCTCTTGCAAGCCGGTCTGCCGGTTTTCGAGGTTGCGCAGGCCAAATCCTATCGTGATGGCATCCACGGAAGCGTCCTCGAGAGGCAGTTGGAGGCAATCGCCGAGTCGGAATTCGATTCCTCTTTGAGGCCCGGCCTTCCGGCGCGCTTCTTCAAGCATCCCGTCACAAAAGTCCAATCCTATGATGCGGGCGGTTGATGGAAGCTTGCGGCGGAGAGCAAGGGCAATGTCACCGGATCCTGTCGCAAGGTCCGCGACAACGTCCGGTTTGGCTGCGGCTACTCTGTTCGCAAGCCGCCACCTCCAATAGATGTCGATGCCGAAGCTGAGCGTGCGGTTGGCGCGATCATAGCGTTGGGCAATCCCGGCGAACATACGGTTGACCTGTTCGCCTTCGATCCGCGGGTCGTTCTGGGAGAATTTTTCCACATCCGGTCGAGTCTCAGTCCTTCCCGGACTCCTTGAAACTCTGAATCACCCACTTTGAGATTTCCCGGTCGGGATCGGCCACGCAGTCCGCATCAATGCGGAAGTGCTTTCTGCCTGTGTTTCGCGAAACGATTTTCAGGCCGTACGGGAGGTCCTGAAATCTTTCCCGGCAAAAGGCGACGGGGTCGATCGTCTGCTCACCAGCCTCGGAGATGATCCTGGTCAACGCCTCGTAGGTGAACTCGAGACTCAGGCCGTGCTCCTCTTCAAAGGCCACGAGAAACGGCAAGACCTCCTCGCGTTCGGTTGCCCCCGCACTCGTGTTCGTTTCGATCAGTCGTTCGAGAGCTTCGGTGGGATTCGAGACGAAGTCTTCGTCCACGTTGATCTCGCGGATGCCCGTAGAAGGCAGCTCGAACTTGGAATCGCGGAAGAGACGCTCCAGAACCGACATTACACCGCGTGCCCCGGTCTGCTCGGCGTGGGCCTGCCGGGCGATTTCATGAATCGCTTCGTCGGTGAACGAGACAGTGATCCCGTGGTTTTCGAAGTCGCGGATATACTGCCGCAAGACGCTCCCCTCCGAGCTCGAAAGGATGGAGGCGAGATTCTCCACAGTCAGGGCTTCGAACGCAACGCGCACGGGCAGACGTCCCACAAACTCGGGTTCAAAGCCGTAGCGGATGAAGTCATTGGTCCCGGCGTACCCGAGGTAGCTGTAGATGTCTTCTTCTTTTGCAGCAATCTCCCCGCCGAACCCCATGCCGCCACGGCCAATGCGTTTTTGCACGGTCTTGGCGAGCTGGTCGAACGCCCCGCTTACGATGAAAAGGATGTTGCGGGTGTTGATGCGACGCTGGGTTTTGGCACCCCCGCCTCCCATCATGGCCTGCATCTGGCCCATCATGTCAGTCTGGCTGAACGGGTTGACCTCGGTCTCCTCCATCAGTTTGAGAAGGTTGATCTGAACTCCGCGCCCGGATACATCCTTGGAGCCGTTGGCACTCTCGCTGGCGATTTTGTCGATTTCATCGATGTAGATGATCCCCATTTCGGCCAGGTCCACATCGCCTCCGCCGACCTTGACCAGATCACGGACGAGATCCTCCACGTCGGAGCCGACATATCCGGTTTCGGAGAACTTGGTGGCGTCGGCCTTAACGAAGGGCACTCCGATGAGCCGGGCTAGATTCTTCATCAGGTAGGTTTTTCCCACACCGGTCGGCCCCAGCAAGAGGATGTTCTGCTTCTGGTATTCGAACTCCCTGGATTCTTCGGGAGACTCGACTTGCCGTCGGATGTGATTGTAGTGATCGCAAACCGCCACGGAGAGAACCTTTTTCGCCTGGTCCTGACCGATGACGTGCCGGTTCAGCTGCTCGAAAACCTCCTTTGGTTTCAACTGGAATTTTCGGACTTTCTCAAGTCTCTCCTGTTCTTTCTCGCCCCCCGACTCTTTCCGGGGCGGACCCGAGGGCGCAGTCTGGCGTGCGCCGACGGCCCTGACACGCGGATCTCCGAGGATACTCTGAATGTGCCGCTGCAATTCCTCGAAGGGATTGTCCTTGTCTTTGCCTGTGCCTGAATCGCTCATCTCGTGACAGCTAGAGGCAATCGCCGGGAATTGCAACGGCGGTTGCGTGGTTGGGCGGAGGGATGAGGAAGTCCTAAAACGTTGACACCCGTCCGCGGAAGTTTGAACTTTCCGTTCTTGATTTTTCGAAAAGCGTTCACATCTAGCCTCTTCCATGTCCAACAATCTCACCAAAAGAGACATCGTCCTCAAGATATACGAGGATTCGCAGAATGAGTTTCCTCAAAAGGACGTTAAGGAAATCGTCCAGCAGACCCTCAACGTGATTGGCGAAGCGATTAGCGAGGGCCGAAACGTGGAGTTGCGGAATTTCGGCGTGTTTCAGATACAGGTCCGCAAAGCCAGGGTCGGTCGGAATCCGAACCGCCCCGAGAAGGACGTGGTGATTCCCACGCGTGCTGTCATCAAGTTCAAGGCGGGCAAGGAGATCAAGGAGAGGCTCAAGGAGCTTGATTTGGATTCGCTGGCTGACCCGGAGGATTGATGTATCAGACTCTTCCCGGTTTCCGGGATTTTCCGCCGTCCCGCTTCCGGCAGCGGAACCGGATTTTCCGTATCCTTCGCGACACCGCTGCGTTGTTCGGGTTCGAGGAGTTCGATGGTCCCGTGTTGGAGCCGCTCGATCTCTATGTGGACAAGTCGGGCGCGGAGATCGTGGATCAGTTGTTCTGGTTTGAGGACCGGGGCGGGCGGAAAGTAGCACTCAGACCGGAGATGACGCCGACCCTGGCGAGGATGGCGGGCGGTGCCGGTGCCTCTCTACGGAAGCCCGTGCGGTGGTTCTCATTAAACGAGCAGTATCGTTTCGAGCGTCCGCAGAAGGGGCGTCAGCGGTCCTTTTCCCAGTTCAATCTGGACATTCTGGGAGAGCCGGACCTGGGCGCGGATGCCGAGATCATTTCCTGTTTTGCGTCGGCTCTGGAGCGATGTGGTCTCGGCCCGGATGACTTCGTGATCCGGCTGAGTGACCGGAGACTTTGGTCCCGTTTCCTGGATTTGGCGGGGGTGGCACCGGAGCACCAGGGCGACTGTCTTTCGGTGATCGACAAGATTGAGCGGTTGAGCCCGGAGAAGATGTCCGAGCGGATCGAGCCGATTCTCGGACCCGCGACGGCGAAGTTTCTGGAACGGGTGGGGGAGTTGAGATCGATCCGGGACGAGGAAAGTCTCCTTCCCTTTTTCGACGATCTTGGCGGTGATGTGGAAGAGACCAGGGTTTCGGCGGAACTCGTGGATTCGTGGAAAGTCTTCCGGTCTTCCATCAACGCGCTGGGGCTTGCGGATTGTGCGCGGCTCGATTTGGGAATCGTCCGCGGCCTGGCCTACTACACGGGTCCGGTGTTCGAGATTTTCGAGGCATCCGGAAAGAGCCGCGCATTGGCTGGCGGCGGGCGCTACGACGATCTTGTGGCTCGCATCTCGGGAGCCGAACTCGAGGCGACCGGGGGGGCACTGGGAGATGTCACGCTGCTCGATTCGCTGGAGGATCGTGGGCTCCTCGCCGAAACGCGACCGGCGGTCGATTGTTTCGTGGCGATCAGTGGGGCGACCTGCCGGAACCGTGCCCTGTCGCTGGTGCGTGAGATTCGGGCGGCGGGGCTGAGTTGTCTGTATGTCTTCCGGGAAGGAGGTTTCGGCAAGCAGTTCAAGGAAGCCAATCGAAGCGGTGCGATGCTCGTGATTTCGGTCGGGGAACGGGAAATCGAAGAGGAGATATTCCCGCTCAAGGACCTCACCACCGGAGAAGAGAGAAAGGTGCCGGCCGGATCCCTGGCGGAATTCGCCCGGTCCGTGGTCAGGGGAGGCTAGTCCGCGTCCGACGGCCAGGTTTTTGTTTCTTTTGTCGAAAAAGCCTTGGCCTCTCGCTTTGACGTAGCGGAGATTTTCGTTTTTCTTCACAGCGTGCGTTTACTTTCACAGCTTTCCCTGTCCCTTCTCGTCCTTCTGCCGACTCTCCGTCTTTCGGCAAGCGAACCGGTCGTCTTCGAATCCGACGGCCTGATGCGGGCGGAGACCCGCTGGCTGGTCAACTCCCTCGAGAATCTTCACTTTTCGGACAAGACGCTGGAGGATCTCGACATGGCGGAAGTCATCGAGTCCTTCATGGAGACTCTCGACTACAACCATCTCTATTTCACGCAGAATGACAGGGATGGCTTCCTCGCTCGGTTCGCGCCCCCCATGAATCGTTATCTGCGCAGTGGCAATATCAGTCCCGCGTTTCAGATTTTCGCGGTCTTCAGGGACCGGGTGCTGGAGAAGACGCAGTGGGTGGCGGAGTATCTCGACCAGGATTTCACGTTTGACCAGGGTCTTGTGTACAAGGTGGACCGGGAAGAGGAGGACTGGCCGAGGGACGAGGACGGGATCACCGACCTGTGGAAGAGGCGTCTTCAGTTTGAATTGCTGAATGAAGTGATTTCCCGAATGCAACCCACGGGGTCGGCTGATGCTGCCGGGGAGTCGGCGCGGACCGTTGACGATGTGCGTGACCTCGAATGGCAGGTGCCGGACGAGCAGGAAGGAATCGACGGGGCCGGGGTTGCCGCCGACACCGGAGAAACCCAAAACGGAGAAGATTCTGAGGTTTCCGGTCCCCTCACCTTTGACGAGGCACTTGCGGAGGCCAAAGAGGTCGTCGGTAAACGCTATGAGAGACTGGAAACGGAGATGAGCCGTTTCGAGCCGCAGGAGGTCCACGAGATATTTTTGACCACTCTGGCCCGTGCCTACGATCCCCATTCGGTCTTTCTTTCGGCGGACTCCCTGGAGGATTTGTCCATTGCCATCGAGAATTCTTTGGTGGGAATCGGAGCGGTTTTGGCGGATATGGACGGTTATTGCACGATCCGCGAACTGATCCCGGGCGGACCGGCCATTCTAAGCGGGGAGGTGGACGTGAACGACGAGATTCTCGGGGTGGCCCAGGGCGACGAGCCCTTCGTGGACGTTGTGGACATGAAGCTGAGAAAAGTTGTCAAAATGATCCGGGGGGAGAAAGGCAGCATTGTTCGCTTGAAGGTCCGCCCGGCGGACGCCGCCGATCCCTCGGTGCGAAAGATCGTGGTTCTGGAGCGGGATGAGGTGGAGCTGACGGCGAATCTGGCTCGGGCGCGGCTTTACCAGGTGCCAGTCGAGAGCCGGACCGTTTCCATCGGTGTTATCGAATTGCCTTCGTTTTATGGCTCGGGCGAGCCCGGACAGCCGGACTCCAGCGAAGATGTGGCGGAATTGGTCGGCAAGCTCGAGGAGAAGGGCATCGAAGGCCTGATTCTCGACCTGCGTGGCAACGGCGGCGGCCTCCTCGGGGAGGCGGTTGAGCTGGCGGGGCTCTTCATTCCGCGCGGGCCGATTGTCCAGGTGAAGGATGTCCGGGGCCAACTGAGGCACCACGACGACATAGACGCGGGTGTTGCCTGGCGTGGACCTTTGATTGTGTTGGTCTCGAAGTTTACGGCTTCGGCCTCGGAGATCGTGGCGGGTGCTTTGCAGAACTATGACCGCGCCCTGGTGGTGGGGGACCGTTCGACACACGGCAAGGGAACGGTGCAGGGGATATTCCGTATGACCCCTCCGCTCTTCTACGCTCTTTCCGCCAGTAGGGGAGAGGTGGGCGCGACCAAGCTCACCGTGCAGAAGTACTACTTGCCGAACGGCGAATCGACTCAGCTCGAAGGGATCAAGGCCGATGTGGTGATTCCTTCGATGAACGACCATCTCTCGGTGGGTGAGGCGGACCTGGACCACTCGCTGGCCTGGGACACGATCAGCCCGGTCAAGTTCGACGTTGACACCTCCGATTTGGCTTCGATCGACTCCGATTTGAAGGACTTTCTGCTGGCGCGGAGTTTGTCGCGCAGGGATAGTCTCGAGGAATTCTCCCTGCTTGAGGAGTCCATTGCCTTCTTCAAGGAGAAGCGGGATCAAGAGCTGATCTCCCTTGATCTGGAGGAGCGCCGCCGCCTCCAGGAACAAGACATCGCCGTCCGTGAGTCTTTCGATGAACGTCGGGAATCCCTCGCCGAGAATCGCTATTCCTATGAGTCCATCCGCCTGGCCCACGAGGCGGACGCGGGCGAAACGGAAGTGGGGGTCCCGGATGAAGAGGAAGATGACGCCTCTTTGGACATCGTTTTGCGCGAGGGTATCCGCATCATGGCCGACTGGCTTTCCATCGAAGCCGACGGATATCCCTCGCCGGAGGAAGAAACGGTTGTGGCGAGCCAAAAGGCCAATATCTGATCAGGAACCGGTATCTCCGGCTTGCGTCCCTGGAGGGGGTTGGTTCACGCTGACGTTATGCAAGAGGAAACAACCCAATTTGTTGGCACCTATGGCGTGACGGGCGAATTGCTTCGGCTGTGGAGCAAGGCCGAAGCACTCTATCGGATCGGCAACCGCTCCCCGGACTCGTATTTCGACGGCGAAGAAACCCGTTTACTGAAGCAGCGGGGTCTCGGCGAGATGGACATCTACGACTACGTGGAAGATTTCGTGAAGGGGGGCGAGCCCGACTTCGGGACGTTCGTCGCCGTTACCCTGGAGCGTGTGTTTTTCTTTTCGGATGAAATGGGGGGCGTCCCATCGGAGCACAGCATCCGCGAGGAGGATTTGCCCCCGAAAACGGAAGCCGTGGACGGCATCGAATGGCTGCCGCGCATCCTCGTCAAAGCGAGAGGAAAGCTGAGGGGCGAACTCCCCCCGCAGATCATGTACGGCTGTGGAGGGGATCGGGGATTCCTGAGAAGCCGCGGAATCCACCCCGCCGAGTTTCTCCGCAAGGTGCGCACGGCCGAGAGTGATCGCGTGGTGATCGACTGGGTTGCCGCCAGACCGGTAGCGCAAGCGTAAGCCTGCCGTTCGAATACAAAAAATCCGCCCGCACCTGCGAATGAAGGGTTGCGTTTGCCCGTTTGCGTGGTTAAAGAACTTCCCTTTACCATGAGTGAAGACAACGCGATCAAAATCCTGTTCGGAACAATGACCGGCAACTCCGAGGAGCTGGCCAACGACCTCGCCGAGAAAATCGGCGGGATTGGCTATGAGCCTGTGGTGGAGGACGCCGCCGAATACGACGTGACCAACCTCCCAAAGGAGAAGAAGCTGATCATCGTGATCTCGACGTGGGGCGAAGGCGACCCACCGGACGATGCCGAGGAGTTCTGCCTCGACCTCTACGACGGCAAGGCCGGGGATCTCACCGGGAACCAGTTCGCGGTTTGTTCTCTTGGTGATTCCTCCTACGACGATTTCTGCGGCTGCGGACGTCGGGTGGAGGAGTCCCTCTTGAAGGGTGGGGCCACGAAGATCGTGGACCGGGTCGATCTGGACGTCGATTTCGAGGACGGCTACGAAGAGTGGGCTGAAAAACTGCTCGCTGCCCTGAAGGGCTGATCCTTGCCACGAATCATTGCGGGGGCCACTGGCCCTGCCGGGGGAATGTTTCAGCGGCGGGGTGGGGCGTGCCTTCGTGTCCGTGTGTTGCGGTCGCATCCCGACGCGGGGAAAATCTCGATTGGCCCTTTTCTTTCTGGCGAAAATCTGTTCTGATCGGGATTCTCTTATGAAAACCCGAATCAAACTTCTTCTTTTCCCTCTTGTAGCGGGCTCTCTGATCC
>CAYVUQ010000067.1:0-7836 GCA_964454915.1 uncultured Puniceicoccaceae bacterium | reverse complement strand
CGCAGCGGCGGACAGGAATGTCCGCCCTCCGGAAACGGGACATTCGTGTCCCGTGTGCGCTGTGCTGGCCTGCGGGTTGCAATGGAGCGAAGACTCCTCAGGGCGCAGTGGCGGACAGGAATGTCCGCCCTCCGTAACGGGACATTCGTGTCCCGTGTGCGTTGTGCCGGCCTGCGGGTTGCAGTGGCGCGAAGACTTCCCGGGGCGCAGTGGCGGCAGCTTGCGAATTTCCGTTTCTTCCGCGCTTCCGGGTTGCTGCCGTGCCGAAGAAGCTCCATAGTTTCCCATGCTATGAAAACCCTCCGCCTGCTCCCCGTTCTCATCTGTTTCATTCCGCTCCTCCAGCTTCGGGCCACCGAGATCGAGCTGGTGGGCTTTCACCTCGGTTCGGAGTACTTCATCCTCACCGAAGAAATCAACTCGGACGACTTCCGTGCCCGGCAGATCATCTTTGTCCTGAAGTGCACGTTCAATGAGGGCCAGGTGCGGGGTATCGACGAAAAATCCGTCCGCGTCCGGGTGATTCCGGAGGGATCGACCGGCGGCATCTCCTACACCGCGAACGATCTCTCCGTGCTGGTGACGGAGGTGCTCGACGACCGGACCGCGTTGATCCAGATCGCCTGCCCCTACGATGTCAGCGTTCTGGGGACGAAGGCCGAGATTGTGGGGGAGATTATGGTGATTCTCGAGGAGGAGGAAAAGCAATCGAGGCCCATGCCCCTGCGGCTGGAGCCGGGCTTCCAGGTGAACCTCGACAATTTCCCCATTCTCCTGTCCGGGGTCGAGATCCCGAAGAATTCGCCCTATCCCCTGGCTGTCACTTTCCGCATGTCCAAAGGCGACGAGTCGGAGCGGAAGTATTCCGTCCAGTTCTTCGACGAGAAGATGCGCCCGATCACGGCCGACCGCAGCGACTACGTGATCGACGATATCCACGAAGCGACCTACAGCCTGCCAAAGCGGCCTCCGAGTCTGTACGCCGTCTTCAACTACGTGGGCGTTTCGAAGAGCGCGACGGTCAACTTCTCCCTCGATTGCGATCTCGGCCTGCTCAACCTCGCCGATCAGGAGGAGAGATAGGCCCCTCAGAACGTGTGCACTGCGAAGCCCGAGCGAAGCTTGGGCTCGAACCAGGTGCTCTTGGGCGGCATGACCTGGTCGGCGTCCGCGATGTCCATCAGTTGCTCCACGAGAACGGGATAGAGGCTGAACGCGACGCCGGCCCGGCCCGCGTCCACCTGGTCCTTGAGGTATCTGGTGCCCCGGATGCCGCCCACGAAGTCGATGCGGTCGTCGGTGCGCGGATCGCCGATGCCGAGGATCGGGCCGAGGATGTTTTCCTGGAGCAGGCTCACGTCCAGGGACGAGGCCGGATCGGCGTGGGGTGCGGCTTCGAGACGGATCGCATGCCAGGAGCCATCGAGGTAGAAGCGGAACTCGCCGGGTTCGCCCGGGGTGTCCTCTCCGGTGGGGCGGACCTCGGCGATTTCTCCGACTTTGGCGAGAAACTCTGCCGGGGACAGACCGTTGAGGTCAGCGACGAGGCGGTTGTACGCGAGGATTTTCAGCTCCGAAGCGGGAAAGAGGACGGTGAGGAACCAGTTGTAATCCTCTTCGCCGGTGTGCGATGGATTTCCCTCTCGCATCTCGCGGGCGACCCGGGCGGCACTGGCGGCGCGGTGATGGCCGTCGGCGACATAGGTGGCGGGAATGCTCTCGAACGCTCCGACAAAGTCGTCCCCTCCGGGAACCCGCCAGACGGTGTGCCGGATGCCGTCGGGGGCGGTCCAGTCGTAGAGTGGTTCTCCGCAGGTGGCGGCAGCGGTCAGATCGCCCAGCCGGGGGTCGTCGCGGAAGGTGAGGAAGACCGGTCCGGCGTTGGCCCGCATCTCCCGGGTGAGTCGGGTGCGGTCGTTCTCCTTGGCCACACGGGTGCGTTCGTGGCGTTTGATCCGCCCCTGATCGTAGTCGTCCACATGACTGATCGCCATGATCCCGGTCTGGCTGTGCTCGCCCATGGTCTGGCGGTAGAGGAAGACGCACGGTTCCTCCTCCCCGATCAGTTTGCCTTCCTCCTGGAGGCGTCGAAAGTTGTCCACCGCACGGGCATACACCTCGTCGGCGTAGGGGTCCTGTCCCGGCGGGAACTCGATCTCCGCCCGCACGACCCGGAGCATGCTCCAGGGGTTGCCCTCGGCCAGGGTGCGGGCCTCGTCGGTCGAGACGACAGCGTAGGGCAGGGAGACCACGTCGGCCACCGCGTCGGCTGCGGGGCGGAGTCCTTGGAATGATCGGATTCGCATGAAACGAGCAGTAGCAGCCGGGCGGGGCGGATCAACCGGAAAAGGCAGCGCGCCCGGACAACCGGTCGAAACCGAATGCCGGGCTTGACTTCCGCGGCTCGGGAAAGGGGAATGCCGCCATGCACCTTGTGACGCTTGATTTGGAGGGGGTTCTGGTGCCGGAGATTTGGATCGGTCTCGCCGAAAAGACGGGGATCGACGCTCTCCGGCGGACGACCCGCGACGAGCCGGACTACAACGTCCTGATGCGGTACCGGCTGGACATCCTCCGCGAGCACGGAATCAACCTCTCCACGATTCATGAGGTCATCGACGGGTTGCGTCCGCTCGACGGTGCCCGCGAGTTTCTCGACTGGCTGCGCGAGCGCACGCAGGTGATCATCCTTTCGGACACGTTTGCCCAGTTCGCCGGTCCGCTCATGCGGCAGCTCGGCCATCCCACGCTTTTCTGTCACGAGCTGGAGGTGGACGCCGACGGCTGGATCGCGGGCTACCGGTTGCGGTGTCAGGATCAGAAGCGCGAGGCGGTCGAAGCCTTCCGGGGTCTCGGGTTCGAGGTCGCAGCGGCGGGCGATTCGTTTAACGACGTCAGCATGCTCGAAGCGGCCGACCGGGCCGTCCTTTTCCGCCCGCCGGACGCGCTCCGCAAGGTCAAGCCGGAATGGCCGGTGGCGGACGACCACTGGGCGTTGCGGGAGGCCTTTGAGGGGTTTCTTGGTTGATTCCGCGATGCCGAAGACGTTTTTGACCGTCGATATCGGAAACACCCGGTCGCACTGGGGGGTGTTCCGCGAGGGAGCACTGGTGCGCTCGGGTGATGTGCCCTCGCGGGTACGGGAGCCGGACTTCCGTTCGCTCCTGCGCGAAGCCGCGGGGGAGCCGGGGTTCGCGGGTCTGGCGGCCTGCTCCGTTGCCCCGACGGTCGCGGAAGCCCTTTCCCGGCAGGCTGCCGAAGCGGGCGTGGACTGCGCGTTTCTGGACCACCGCAACGTGGGAGCGCTGCGGATCAACTATCCCCGGCCAACCGAGCTTGGGCCCGACCGCCTGGCCAACGCCCTCGGTGCGTTGCGGCATTTCAAGCCTCCCTTCATCGTCATCGACATGGGCACGGCGGTCACCTTTGATGCCGTGACTGCCGCAAACGGCTACGAGGGCGGCGCGATCGCACCGGGGTTCGCCCTCCTCTCGGACTACCTGGTGGAAAAGACGGCACTGCTCCCGCGCATCGACCTCTCCCGCATCCATCGTCGCACCGGCATCGGGCGCACGACTCTGGAAGCGATGGAAGTCGGCTGCACCAAAGGGTTCGCCGGGATGATCCGCGAGCTGGCCGCGACGGTGGGAGAGGAAATGCGGGAAATCGACGGGAGGGATCCGCAATTGCTCGTGACCGGGGGGAGTTTCACCTGGGTGCGCGAAAGCTGGCTCGGCACGCTTCCGTTCTTTCCCCACCTGACTCTGGAGGGGTTGCTCGTCCGGGCACCCGAATTGCTCTCCCAACCGGAACCATGAGCACCGGGTCTGAAAGTGAGGAGAACCGCCGGGTGGCCGGGCTCCTGCGCGACCTTTGCCGATACATCCGCGACGAGGTGGTGCGGGGGCGTCTCGGAGGGAGCGACTGGTCCGCCGTGGAGAAGGTTGCCGCTTCTGACACCATTTACCGCATCGACAAACTCGGAGAGGATGCGCTGCTGGAATGGTTCGGCAACCATTGGCCGGTCGATCTTCCGGTCGAGGTCGTGGCCGAGGGACTCGGCGACGAAAGCGGCGAGCGGTTCCCGGCGGACGCCGCCGAGCCGCTTTTCACGGTGCTGATCGATCCCATCGACGGCACGCGCGGGCTGATGCACGACAAGCGCTCGGCCTGGGTCCTCGCCGGTGCCGCCCGGAATCGCGCCGGGGTCGATCCGACGCTGGACGACCTCGTCGCCGGGGCGATGGCGGAGATTCCGGTCACCCGCCAGTCGGTTTCCGACGTAGCTCTCGGGTGGCGGGAAACTGATGGAATGTTCGGGGGCGAGGCCTTGCGCGACGATGGCGCAGGTGCCCTCCCGCAGAGCCTGGATCTGCGTTCTTCGCGGGCCGTTGACCTCCGGCACGGGTTCGCGTCTTTCGTCTCCTATTTCCCGGCGGCTCGTGCAGAGACCGCCCGGATCGAGGCCGCGTTCCTGAGGCGGCATCTCGGCCCCGTCGGCGAGACCGGGCCGCTTGTGTTCACGGACCAGTACATCTCGACTGGCGGACAGGTGTTCGAGCTGTTGGCCGGACGCGACCGGATGGTAGCGGATCTGCGGCCCCTCGTTTTCGGTGTCCTGGGTGTCTGCGGAAACGGGGAGAGTGCCTTGTCCGCCAGCCTCACCTGCCATCCCTACGACCTCGCCTGCCTGCCGGTGGTCAGGGCTTCCGGCTGCGTAGTGGAGGACCCCTGGGGGCGGCCCCTCCGGGCACGCCTCGACACAACCTCCCCTGTGGCCTGGGTCGGTTACGCGAATGCCGACCTGGCCGAGACGCTCCGACCGCTGCTCGCCGAAGCGTTGGAGGAGTGCGGCTACCGGCCCGGTGGCTGAATTTTTTGCCTGCGGCCAACTTCCCTTGTCATCGGCGGCAGCGACTTCCATAGTGCATTTCATGTTTCCCTCGCCGACCATCAGAGCCGCCGAAACCGCGCCCGAAAACGCGGACCTGGTTCTTTTCCTGGCCGCGGGTTCGTTCGTCCCGCGCCGCTTCCGCAAGGAGGAGTTCGACGGATCGACCGGGTCCATCGCCTGCTGGCAGGATGAGGAGCGCCGCGAATACTACGTCGGCCTCGGCGAGTCCGGGGGTGACCCCATTCCTCCTGCGGCTCGCCGGAATGCGACGGCCGTGGCGGTCCGGCGGGCGGGTGCCGCTGGCTGCGCCGTACTCGCTTGCGATGTGAGCGACCTCGACCCTCCCGCCGTGGAGGCCATCGCCGAGGGCGTGCATCTGGGGAGCTACGATTTCGACTCCTACCTCGCCACGAAAAAGAAAGCGGTCAGTCGCTTTGTGGTCGTCGGGCCGAAGAAGCGGCTCAAGGAAATCCGGGCCGCGCTCGACCGCGGGTCGAAACGGGCGACCGCCGCCAATTTTGCACGGCACCTTGCGAATCTTCCGGGCAACGAGATCGATCCGCCGACCCTGGCCGATCACGCCGGGAAACTTGCCGCTGGAAACGGCCTGCGCTGCCGGGTCTGGACCCGCGCCGATCTCGAAAAGGAGGGATTCGGCGGACTCCTGGCCGTCGGTGGCGGTTCCGCCAAAGAGCCGTGTCTGATCCGTCTCGATCACCGGTGCGACCGCAAGGGAGCCCCGACCGTGGCCGTGGTGGGCAAGGCCATCACTTTCGATTCCGGCGGGCTCTGTCTTAAACAGGCCGAACAGATGGGCGAAATGAAGTTCGACAAAGCCGGCGGGTGCGCGGTGCTCGGAATTCTCAAAGCGGTGGCTGCTTTGAAGATTCCCTGCAACGTCACGGGCATCCTCGCTGCCGCCGAAAACATGACCGGTGCCTCCGCCTTCCGCCCCGGCGACATCATCCGCTCCTACGACGGAACCACCATCGAGGTGATCAACACCGACGCCGAGGGCCGGGTGGTTCTCGCCGACGCCCTGGGCTATGTCCGGGAGAAGATACGGCCCGATGTGGTCATTGATCTCGCCACCCTGACCGGCGCGTGTGTCGTCGCGCTCGGTGAAGAGAGGGCGGGCCTGTTCAGTGACGACAGCGACCTCGTGGACAGACTCCTCGGTGCCTCGGACGAGACCGGCGAAGCACTCTGGCGGCTTCCGCTCGGAGAGGAATTTACCGAGGCGGTCCGGGGCAAGACCGCCGACCTGCGCAATCTTGGGACCACCCGTTGGGGTGGTGCTTCGACCGCCGCCGCTTTTTTGGCCCACTGGACGAAGGGTCTCCGCCATGCCCACATCGACCTGGCCGGTCCGGCCATGCCGGAAAAGGAAAAACCCGGGCGGGCACCCGGAGCAACCGGCTACGGCGTGCGGCTGGTTGTCCGGTTTCTCGAAAAACTCGCCGCCGACCAATCTCCATGAGCAACGAAGCACCCCCTCCCAAAGGACTCGAACGCAGGCGTTGGATCATTGATCGACTCAACGCCGGTGCGAAACAAACCGAACTTGCCGAACAGCTCGGCGTGACCCGGCAGGCGATCGGGGACGTCTGGAAACGCTATCGGAACGAAGGCGATGACTTCTTCAAACCGAAGGGCAGGCGTCCCCGGGAAGTGGATACACTCACCCGCAAGGAGATGCGGGAATTCGTTGAGTGGCTGCGGGAGCACGAACCTGCGGATGTCGGCGAGAAGAGCGGCTACTGGACCCTCTACGCGGTCAAGCGGGGGATCCGCCGCCGACTCGGCAAATCGGTGAAAATCGCGATCGCTTCGGATGTTCTCTGGACCGCCTTTCCCGACGGCCCGCCGAACAAACCCGAGTTTCCCGAGATGCCTTTCGACGACGACGAGTACGATATCCCCGGGCTGCCGCCACTCGAGAAGGGCTCGGGATATCGCCCGGTGCAGCCACCACCTCCTCTGCCCGACGATGACGACGACGATGACGATGACCTGCCCTCCGTTGAGGAAATGGAGCGGATGAACCGCGAATCGACGGCCAGCCTGCCCCCCCCGACCCCCCCCGCCGACGTTCGCCGGGGCAAACACGCGAAAGGCCGAAAGAACCCCCGCACGAAACCGAAACGCCGCAAGAAGCGTTGACGGGTTGCGGACGTTCTTCTGGCAGCCTTTGCAGGGCCGCGCACAACGCCGCACACGGGACAAAAATGCCCCGTTCCCGGAGGGCGGACATTCCTGTCCGCCGCGCGTTCTTCTGGCTGCCTTTTCGGGTCGGCACACAACGCTGCAAACGACACAGAAATGCCCCGTTCCCGGAGGGCGGACATTCCTGTCCGCCACGCGTTCTTCTGGCAGCCTTTTCGGGTCGGCACACAACGCCGCCCACGGGACAAAAATGCCCCGTTCCCGGAGGGCGGACATTCCTGTCCGCCACACGTTGTTCTGGCTACCTTTTCGGGCGGTGCACAACGGCTCACGCAGCGATGCACTCCCACCTCCTCTCGGCCGACTACGGTAGAACGGGCTTGTGTTATGATAGAGTGAGATTCTTGTTGGCCGCGCATATCCCGAAGAGATTCATTTCCACTATGTTGGCCTCTGTGATAACTCGTAGAGCTTCACGCCGTGATTGGGATGATATGAAAGCGTTCCTCATCCTTCCATTCATTTGTTATCTTTCTGCTAATGTCACGTTTTCGAAGCATAAGAACTTTTGATTCGCCACCAGAGCGGATTGCCCTTTTGTTCCCCTCCATGAACGGAACTGCCCGTCCCACTGCCCCACGGAAATCCTGCTTCCGTTTTTCCCTCTGTTTCGCCACCGTCCTTCTGTGTTTCTCCCCGTTTTTGTCTGCCTCTCCTTCTGGAGAGGCCTCGGCGGTCGCCGTGGAAAAAGAGCGTTTCTCGTCGAGGATTGCCGC
>CAYVUQ010000066.1:3793-8163 GCA_964454915.1 uncultured Puniceicoccaceae bacterium | reverse complement strand
ACGACGCTCGCCACGATCGTCACAGGGGCCCCCCTGCTCGGCCTGCTCGGTACCGTGTGGGGTGTCATGGACGCTTTTGGCGGGGTCGCGGTCGCGGGGTCCGCCACTCTAAAAAGTCTGGCACCGGGCGTTTCGGGCGCACTCCTCACCACCGTGGCCGGGCTGGGCGTGGCGATTCCGTCGGTTTTCGGCTACAACTACCTCCTCTCGCGTATCCGTCGGCTAACCATGGAACTCGAAAACTTCGCCAGCTCCGTGGCCGACCGTCTCGACCTCGAAAATCCCTGAGCGATGGCCCGCCGTTTCCAGAGCAAGCGCGAACTCGGGGCGATGTCCGACATCAACATCACTCCGCTTCTGGACCTGGCCTTCGCACTGCTCATCATCTTCGTCATCACCACGCCACTCCTCGAACAACCGGTGGCCATCCAGCTCCCGAATCTGGCCCAGTCGGAAGAGATTGTCCGCCAGGCACCCAACGAACCGGTCCAGATCACGATCGACGCCGAAGGAGCATTCTACCTGGGAAATGCCCCGCTTGACGAGGAAGCCCTCGCCCAGGTTCTCAGCGGTTATGACAACAGCCGCATCTTCGTCGTCCGCGGCGACCGGGAGGTCCGCTATGATCGGGTGGCCACGGTGCTCGACATTCTCCGCAACCAGGGCCTGACCCAGGTCGTCGTTTCCTACTCCGACGGCTGATCCACACCCGTCATGTCCCCGCTCTACAAGAAAGTCCTTAAATGGGTCGGCGGATTCCACGGAGGGCTCCTCGCGCTCGCATTTGTCTTCTCCCTGGTCTCCTGCGAGCCCGAGATCAAAGACCCGATCCTCTCGCAGGCTCTTCCACCGCCGCCCCCGCCGGATTCCCTCCCGAACGAGCGCGAGGAAACCGCCGAACGGACCCGACTCGCAATGGACCTGGATTTTGGCGACCTCATCCTGCTCCCGCCCGAAGCACTGGATGTCCGCCGCAGCACGAAGGTTCGGCCTGATCCGCCCGAGCCCGAGCCCGAGCCGGAACCCGAGCCCGAGCCGGAACCCGAGCCGCCCAAGGAAAGAATCTCCTACGAGGAATTCGTGAAACTGCACGGACGGCCCGCCCCTCCCCGCAGGCCACAGCCCTCCCGCCCGCAGCCCGTCGATCTTCCCGAGATCAAGGTGGACCACCGCGCCTTCGACGACTTTCTCGCCGCCTCCGAAAGCCGACTCGTTGCATCCCTCAGCCAAGCCGAGCAACGCGCCGTTCTCTCCTACGGCGAAGCCCTCACCGCCCGGCTCAACGCCGCATGGAATCGTCCCCCCGCCCTCGCCGGGCGAGACCTCCAGGCAGCGGTCTCCTTCCGCGTCACCCGGTCCGGCCAACTCGTGGATGCCCGGATCGTGCGCTCCTCGGGCGAAGCCCTCTTCGACCGCTCGGTCCTCGAAGTCTTCCGCAGCATAGGCCGCGTGGACCCTCCGCCCCCCCAGGCCGCCCGCTCCTACGAAACCGTTTTCCGCAACATCCTCCGCTGAGCGGATCCCGACGGGCACCTTTTCGCGTGACATCCGCACCCGTCCGCAACATCAATTCCCCATGCTTTCAGTGGTCCAATCCGGCACTCTCCTGGGGATCGAGGGATATCCCGTCCAGGTGGAGGTCAACACCGGGGAGGCCGGCGATCCGCGGCTCGTGCTGGTCGGACTGCCCGACGCCGCCGTCAAGGAATCGCAGGACCGGGTCTCCTCCGCCCTTGGCAACAGCGGGTTCGACACCCCGCACACCCGGACCACCATCAACCTCGCCCCCGGCCACCTGCGCAAGGAGGGGCCGAGTTTCGACCTTCCGATCGCACTGGGCATCCTCTCCGCCACGGGCCAACTGCGGGCGGACAACCTCACGCGCTATCTGATCGCGGGGGAGCTGAGCCTCTCGGGTGAGACCCGCCCGGTCCGCGGCGGCCTCTCCCTCGCCTTACTGGCCCGCTCCGCAAAGAAAGAGGGCATCCTCCTGCCCGTTGAGAGCGCCCAGGAAGCCGCACTCGTGGCGGATGTTCCGGTCTATCCGGTGCGTTCGCTCGACCAGGCCGTGTCTTTCCTCGAAGGCGGCATCCAGATCGACCCGGCCCTGCCCGAGGAAAGCCCCTTCACCCGCCGCCCGCCCCCGGACGGGCAGATCGACTTCGCGGAGATCAAAGGCCAGCACTCCGTGCGCCGCGCCGTGGAGATCGCCGTAGCCGGCTCGCACAATCTTCTCATCATCGGCCCGCCGGGCTCGGGCAAGTCGATGATCGCCAAACGTATCCCGACCATCATGCCGGAACCCACACTCGACGAATACCTCGAGGTGCTCCGCATCCACTCCGCCGCCGGCATGACCCGTGGCGGGGGTGAGGGACACTGGTTCGAACGGCCCTTCCGCGCCCCCCACCACACAATCAGCGATGTCGGACTTCTGGGCGGAGGCTCCATCCCGGGTCCCGGCGAGATTTCCCTGGCCCACAACGGCGTACTCTTCCTCGACGAGTTGCCGGAATTCCGCCGCTCCACGCTGGAGGTTCTACGCCAGCCGCTCGAGGACGGGCAGGTCACGATCTCGCGAAGCGCGGGCAAGATCACGCTTCCCTCCTCCATCATGCTGGTGGCCGCGATGAACCCCACCCCCGACGGCTACTCGGGTGCCGACGGGCGCGAGAGCCGCAGCACCCCCGCGCAAATCCAGCGCTACCGCTCGCGGATCAGCGGCCCCCTGCTCGACCGGATCGATATCCACGTCGAGGCCCCCGCTCTGTCCATCGAGGAACTCCGCAACGAGAAGGCCGGCGAAACCTCCGCCGCCATCCGCAACCGGGTCGTGGCCGCCCGTGAACTCCAGCTCGAACGCTTCTCCGACTCAAGGGTTTCCTCCAACGCCCGGATGACCCACCGCCAGATTCGCGAACACTGCGCGTTGCAGGAAGGCCTGGGTGATCTGCTGCAGAACGCCATGGAGGAACTCTCGCTCTCCGCCCGCGCCTACGACCGCATCCTCAAGGTCTCCCGCACCATCGCAGACCTGGACGAATCGCCCTCGATCGAGTCCTCCCACCTGCTCGAAGCCATTCAATACCGCAGCCTCGACCGCAACCTCTTCTTCTGATTCCCGGCCCCCGGTTCGCCTGCCATGGACCCTTCCCACGTCACCCTGATCATTCCAGCCCTCGTCGCCCTTGCCGTCGCCCTCTTCTTCATCGGTCGCCGCACGGCACCCCGTCGCACCGCCGAAAACGAAGGGCTCCGCGAAGAGCTCGCCCGGACCGTTGCCAGGCTCGAGGCCTGCCAGAACCGCACCGCCGAACTCGAAACACAGGCCGAAGGCGACCGCCGTCGCATCCTCGAGCTGAGCCAGAAACTCTCCGCCCGCGAGACCGAGATCACCCACTGGGAAACCCGCTGCAAGGAGATGGAGGCCGGGCGCGAGAAAGAGAACCAACGCCTGACCAGGGAATTCGAAAACCTGGCCAACCGGATTCTCTCCGACTCCGCCAAGAGAATCACCACGCTCCAGGAGGAACGCATGGGCGAGATACTCAAGCCCGTCGGGGAAAAGTTCGCCGAGTTCCAGAAATCTGTCCGGGAACTCCGGGAACAGGGCGTCAGCCACCAGGCGAAATTCTCCGAACAGATCGAAGCTCTGCGCCAGACCGGCAGCCATCTCGGCGACGAGGCCCGCAACCTCACCGAAGCCCTTCGCGGCCAGAAAACCCAGGGTATGTGGGGCGAGTTTATCCTGGAACGCGTGCTCGAATCCTCCGGTCTCCAGAAGGGCGAGGAATACGAGGTCCAGGAAAGCCATTCGCGCGACGGTGCCCGGCTGCAGCCGGACGTCATCGTCCATCTGCCCGAAGGCAAGCACCTCGTCATCGACGCCAAGGTTTCGCTGACCGCCTACCTCCGCCTCGCGGGCGCGAACTCGGAGGAAGAGCGCAAGGCCGCGCTCCGCGACCATCTCACCTCTCTCAGGAGTCACATCGACAGCCTCTCCGAGAAGGGCTACGACGCCATTGAGGATCTCCGCTCGCCGGAAATCGTCCTGCTCTTCGTCGCGGTCGAACCCGCCTTCGTGGAGGCCATTCGTGCCGAACCATCGCTCTTCGACCATGCCTTTAAAAAACGGATCGTTCTGGTGACCCCCTCCACGCTTCTGGCCACTCTGAAAACCGTGGCCTCCATCTGGCGGCAGGAAAAGCAGAACCGCCACGCCCTGGAGATCGCCCGCCTCGGCGGCGAACTCTACGACAAATTCGTTGGCTTCACCCAGGACCTCGACGAAGTCGGTCAACGGCTCGAACAAGCCCGCAAAGCCCACGAAAATGCCTGCGGCAAGCTGGTCTCCGGTCGGGGCAACGCGG
>CAYVUQ010000066.1:0-3783 GCA_964454915.1 uncultured Puniceicoccaceae bacterium | reverse complement strand
GCACAATCCAGCGCATGAAGGAACTCGGCCTGAAAACCCGCAAGGAACTGGACCCGACCCGCCTCGAAAGCGCGGAAGAGGAGTAGAAAAACCGGAGCGCGACCACAGTTGGATCGCGTGCGGCCCGACCGAACGAACGCCCCGGAACACAGAACCGCAATCCGTCCGACCGCTACAGGTCCGCCATGATCAGGGTTCCACCCGCGGCTCGCACCAGGCGGACGCCTATCCCGGAAGAGGGCCCCATCGGACAGGAACCCAGACGAGCGTTCGCGCACATGTGACGCAACCCGTAGAACCCTTCCCCGCCCCGAATGGTGTATTGCGCACTGTCGAAGACCGTATCGGTCCATTCGAAGACGTTTCCGCTCTGGTCGAAAGTGCCCCACGGGCTGGGCGAGCCTGTATGGGAACCGACCGGTGTGATCCCTTCCGGGGAAGTCAGGGTCCCGTCGAGAAAAAATGTAGCGGTGTTGCCGACATCGGATAGCCCCAGGTCGTTGGACGGGGCCACATCCGTACCTGTGGCAAAGTCCCAATAGTTTCCGGAGGGACCGTCGTTGCGGTGGTAAGCCGCCTTGTGCCACTCATCATCACTGGCAATCGCCCAACGCCAACCGTTCTTGCGAACGGTGGCCAAACAGACCTGGTCCAGATGAACGTCGTTCGAAGGATCGTAGGTGCCGTCCGGATTGTAATACTGGTGCGACGGAGTCAGATCATAGGCCCCGTCCTCGGTCGAATGGATATCTTGTTCACCTTCGGGGCACCCGTTGTGCATCCAGTTGGCGAAACGTGCCGCGTTAATCCAACTGAATGTGTAAGCGGGATAATCCTCCCTGCCATCGGCTACAGTGTATGTGTAACTCCCCGGATCACCGCTTCGGGTGATAAATGGAGATCGATTCGCATTTGCCTCCATGGCGATATGAAAAACCCGGAACCGATCCGTAGCCGCAATGGCGTTAAGAAAAGCGCAATACTGTGCGGCCGTCACTTCGTATCGTCCGATATCATAGCAATAGTCCACCGCACCACACATTCGGTCGTGGCCAACACCACCGGCGGAATGCCCGGCCAATTCCCCCGGATTCCCGGGGTCCCGCACGCAAACCATCTCCATCCCGGGAAAATCCGCCTGCGACGAAGCCCGCAAGTTCCACCCGGGAAAGAGAAGAAGCCCGGTTCCGAGCACCCTCGCGAAAACTGTCGAAAGACGACCCACAACTGAAACCTCTGACGCAAAGCTAAACAAATCTACCCTGGAGGCAAGGCCGAACGTTCGACTCCTCCTCCTGCGGACGCTCGACTCACTGTCCCCAACCGCCCGTGCGCGGCCCGTGTCAAGCACGGGCTCTTCTGCACACCGAACCGCAGGGCCGGACCTTGTGTCCGCGCCGCCGTTGCGGCAGCTGAGCAACTACGGAAGCCAGGGGTATCGGCGGAAATCGGGCTTCCGTTTTTCGAGAAAGGCATTCTTCCCCTCGGTCCCCTCCTCGCTCAGGTAGTACAGCAATGTCGCATTGCCCGATAACTCCTGGATGCCCATCTGGCCGTCCAGCTCGGCGTTGAAGGCGGACTTGAGGCTTCGGATTGCCAGGGGGCTCTTTTCCATGATTTCGCATCCCCAGCGGAAGCCTTCGGCCTCCAGTTCCCCCACAGGAACCACCTTGTTGACCAGCCCCATTTTCTCCGCCTCAGCGGCATCGTATTGGCGGCACAGATACCAGATTTCGCGGGCCTTTTTCTGCCCGACGATCCGTGCGAGGTAGCTGGCACCCAGCCCGCCGTCAAAGCTGCCCACCTTAGGCCCGGTCTGGCCGAAGACGGCGTTGTCGGCGGCAATGGTCAGGTCGCAAACGACATGCAGGACGTGTCCGCCGCCGATCGCGTAGCCCGCCACCAGCGCGATGACCACCTTCGGAATCGACCGGATGAGCTTCTGCAGGTCCAACACGTTGAGCCGGGGCACACCGCCCTCATCCACGTAGCCCGCCTCGCCGCGGATTTTCTGATCCCCTCCGGAACAGAACGCGTATCTGCCGTCGGTGTGCGGGCCGGCACCGGTCAGCAGGATCACACCGATGCACGGGTCCTCACGGGCGTCGAGAAAGGCCTCGTACATCTCCCGCACCGTCTCCGGGCGGAACGCGTTCCTGCGGTGCGGACGATTGATGGTTACCTTGGCGATCCCCTCTTCACTCTTGTGGTAAAGGATGTCCTCGAATGCACGGGCGATCTTCCATTCCATGAAGGCGGATTGTGCGGGAACACCCGCCGGGCGCAACCGGGATCGCGCTCCCGGTTTCTGCTACAAAGAGCCGACCTGAAACCGTTCCCGCGATTCGCAGGCAATTTGCAAGCTCGGTCCTTGCCTGACTGCCCGGAGGCCGACAATCTGCCGGTTTTTCCACTTTTTACGCAATATGAGCACGAGCCGCCCGCAGTTCCGCAAAACGCCGAAGACGCCGTTCATCGCCGGGAACCTGCTGCTCGCCGCTCTGGGAACGGCGTTGGTCTTTTTCGGCCCGGACCCGTTTTCCGTTTCCACGGTCCTCCTGGTGGCACTCTGCCTTGCAACTGGCGGGGTTCTTACTCTGCTGCCCTTCCTGCTCGACCAATTCGCTCTGCTCAATCTCCACCGCTCGCGCTACGCCCAGGCCGCCGTCAACATGAAGGCTGCGGTTGCCTCCACCGAGGAGATACTGGAGAAGCTCGAGGAACGCGACGCAACGGAAAACCCCCTCAGGCTGGTCTCCGAACGGCTGCCAGAACTGGTGGAAACCAAGATTGGCGAGGCCGTGGCGAAGGGAACGGGCCAGGCGGACAGCACCCGCGCCGAAATTCTCGAAGGCGTAAAAGCCCTGTCCACCCTCCCGGGTGCTTTGGAGAAGCTGCACGACGAGGTTCGTGCCTTCGCCGCCCATGGAGCGACGCGGGAGTATATGGGCGTCGGCCTGGAGAATCTCGAAAACCACCTGCACCGCCTGGAAACCCTTCTGGAAGAATGGAAACGGAACCAACTCTTTGGCACACCCCCCGAAACCCCGCCCGCTCCGACCGTAGTCGAGTCGGAAAAAGAGAATCCGGGCACCAGCCAACCGGTGAAACCCGACAAAACGACCCGGCCGGAACCGCCGATCGAAACGGATCAACGACCCGACTCCGAAACCGGGCCCGAGGTGCCGGAAGCCGAAGATGATCCGCCGCCCAGGGTGCCATCCGAACAGGTTTCCGGCGAAGAAGAACCCAGGCCTTCTCCTGCGAAGAGACGATCACGAAAAGGCCGGAAAGCACAGATCATCGCGTCGGCATTCGTCGGCATCCAGAACGGCGTGTTCCTGCGGGGAGACGGAGCCGGACTGGACAAGGAAACCGGCAAGCGCATGGAAATGACCGGAATCGGCGAATGGGCGTGGGAGGCGGAAATCGACGCACCCCTCACCGCCGAATTGTATCTCAACGACAGCCAACCCTCCGACCTCGGCCGTTTCAAAGTCGCCCCAGGCGATGTTCTCAAACTCAATCCATCCTTCACGGGAAAACCCAAATCAGACCAAGTCTGACGAACCTGAATGCTGGAGCGAATCGGCACTTTTTTACGGAACTCGGGGCTCCAGCCCTTCCCCCTCGGGCGCACCCTGCGCTCCTATTCCTGGAAAAAGGCACGGTCCGACGCCAAAGCATCGGTGAACGTGGCTCTCCTGGACTTTCCCCAGGGGATGGCATACGCGCTCATCGCGGGCCTGCCGGTGCAGATGGGGATTTTCTGCTCGGCCTTGT
>CAYVUQ010000065.1:0-8214 GCA_964454915.1 uncultured Puniceicoccaceae bacterium | reverse complement strand
CACATCGCGAAGAGAAAGGAAGTCAGATAGCCCCCCAGAATCGTCAAGGGGTGTCGGCTGATGCGGTAGCGCAGCCGGGTGGCCCACGGCGATGATCGGTAGCGCTCGACTGTCATGGTCGGGTATGCACCCAGATCATTCGCGTGGAGCCTGGAGTTGTTGGCGTGGTGGGTGTCGTGGGAGTGTTTCCATACACTGGGCGGGGCGAGGACGAGAGTGCCGACGACGTTCATCAGGCGGTCGGCGGCCTGGGACCTGGCGAGGATGGCCCGGTGCTGGTGGTCGTGATAGATCACAAAGACCCGCACGATCATCAGTGCCGCGAGAATACCGCCCGCCAGCCGCAACGGCACCGCCCAGACGGGCAGCGTGGCTGCCAGGGCGAGGCCGAGGAGGGCAAGCGACGAGAGAACGACGAACCAGCTGTAGGGGCGCTTCTCGCGGGCGAATTTGGCGGTCGCGCGCGAAATCTTTTTCCCGCCGCCGGACTGGCCGATGGTTCCCGTTCCTTCTCCTTCCGGTTCGGATTGCCCGGCGGGTCTCCCTGCCGTTGCGGTGGTGCTCATCTCCGACCTCGGCGGTTCGAGCCGGACCGGGCGGGTGAGCCGCTTCTGCGGCGTCGGTCGGTCGAGTGTGCGGTGTGTTCGCGGGAGGGGAAGGCTGTCGCCCGGCCTTTGGCAGCGTGGCTGCGCGGGCGGGACGTTTTGCGGCGCGACCCCCGGTCGCCGCCTTTTTTGGGGTTGCGGGGGGCCTTGGGCATCTCTTCGAAGTGGAATGGGTGCGCCGCTTCGATCTCGATCCCGCGCCCGAGGTGGCGTTCGATGTCCCTCAGCTCACCCCCGGTGGCCTCGTCGCAGAAGCTGATGGCGCGGCCCGAGGTTTCGGCGCGGGCGGTGCGACCGATGCGGTGGACGTAGGTATCGGCCTCGTTGGGGAGGTCGAAATTGATGACCAGTCCGATGTTCTTGACGTCGATCCCGCGGGCTGCGACATCGGTGGCTACGAGGACGGGCACCCGCCCCTCGCGGAAGCGGTCCAGTGCTTTCTGCCGGGCGGCTTGCGTTTTGTTGCCGTGGATCGCCTCGCTGGCGATCCCCAGAGCCTTCAACTTTTTGGAGAGTTTGTCGGCACCGTGTTTTGTCCGGCTGAAGACGAGGGTGCGCAGATCCAGCGGCGCACCGTCTGTATTCGTGAGGAAGTGCCGCAGCAACGGGAGTTTATCGGCGGAGCGCACATGGCAGACCCGCTGGTCGATCCGTTCGACGACGGGTTTGCCGGGATCGATGCGGATTTCAACCGGATCGACGACGAAGCTCTCGGCCACCTTGCGCACCGGCCCACCGAAGGTAGCGGAGAACAGGGCGGTCCTGCGGTTTCGCGGCATCATACCGGCGATCCGTTTGACGTGGTGGACGAATCCCATGTCGAGCATCCGGTCCACCTCGTCGAGAACGAGGAACTCGACCCGTTCGAGGGAGATGTGGCCCTGGTCGATCAGGTCGAGGAGACGACCTGGAGTGGCGACGAGGATATCGACGCCCCGGCGCATGGCGCGGACCTGCGGGTTTTGGTTCACGCCGCCATACACCAGGCAGTGGCGCAGACGGAGGTGCTTGCCGTATTTGGCGAAGCTCTCGCCGACCTGCGCGGCCAGCTCTCGGGTGGGGGTCAGCACCAGTGCGCGGGCGCAGTTGGCGACCCGTTGGTCGGGATCGGCGGCCAGGTGGTGGAGGATGGGCAGCGCGAAGGCGGCGGTCTTGCCGGTGCCGGTCTGGGCGCATCCGATGATGTCGCGCCCTTGCAATTGCGGCGGGATCGCCTGTTGCTGGATCGGAGACGGGGTTCCGTAGCCGAGTTCGCGCAAAGCGAGTTGGATCGGCTCCGCCAGGGGCAGGGCCGTGAATTCGGAAGTGGTCATGACTGTGAGGGCGGTTGCGGTAACCGCCGGGGCTCGATGAGATGCGTTGGAAAAGCCCCGGCAATCTCTCATCGATCAAGACAGGTCAGGGAACCCGGTCGTTGACCTTCCGGGCGGGACGGTTGTCCCGAAGAAAGGCGGGAAAGTGACACAGTTGGCGGTGAAAGCAAGGGCAATCGGAGGAAATCGCCCTGCTCAGCCGAAGTATTCCCTGATCCCTTCGAGAACGGGTTCGGGAACGCCCTCTGCCCGGTGGGGAAGCACTTTGCGGAAGGCGGCGACTTCGCTGTGCCAGTTGTCCAGGATTCGGCGGGCGCGGGGGCTTTCCGTCCGACGCGCGTGCAGATCGATGAAACCCCGCAGGGCAGTGATCTCGTTGTCGCGCTCAAGCGGGACGAGGGAGACCATGTCGGGGTTGTGGCGGGTTTCGAGGCGGTCGTGGGGGTCGTACACGAAGGCCAGGCCCCCGCTCATGCCCGCGCCAAAGTTGGTGCCGGTGTCGCCCAGGACGACCACCGTGCCGCCGGTCATGTATTCGCAGCAGTGGTCGCCTGCTCCCTCGACGACGGCGGTGGCACCGCTGTTGCGGACGGCGAAGCGTTCGCCGGCCTGGCCTGCCGCGAGCAGAAGGCCCCCGGTCGCACCGTACAGGCAGGTGTTGCCGATGATGATGTTCTCGTGCCAGGCGAATGAGGTGCCCTCCCGCGGGCGGACCACGATCTCGCCTCCGTTCATCCCCTTGCCGACGTAGTCGTTGGCCTCGCCGAAGAGGTGGAGGCACAGGCCCTGAACCAGGAAGGTGCCCAGGCTTTGTCCCGCGCTCCCGCGCAGGATGATGTTCATGGTCTCGGGGGGCATGCCGGTGTTGCCGTGCATGTAGGCGATCTCGCCGGACAGGCGGGTGCCGATGTTGCGGTGGATGTTGAGTACCTTGTAAGACCTCTCGAACCTCGGTGCGAGGTGCGTGACGGTCTCGATGGCGTCCTGCAGAATCTGGTCGTCGATCGAGCCCTCGTTTCCGATCCGGTCGTTGCGCTCGCGGGTGTGGATGCGCGACAGGACGCCGCCTGGATCGGGGTTGTGGAGAACGCCGGAGAAGTTGATGGTGTCGCTCTTCGGGTTGTCCGGATCGCGAATCTGTTCGAGCAGGTCGGTGCGGCCGACCAGCTCGTCGATGGTGGCGATGCCCAGATCGGCCATGATTCGCCGGACATCCTCGGCGACGGCGTTGAAGTAGTTGACCAGGTTCTCGGGCTTGCCCTTGAACTTCTTGCGGAGGTCTTCGCGCTGGGTTGCGACGCCTACCGGGCAGGTGTTTTTGTGGCAGACCCGGAACATGGCACAGCCTGCGGCGATCAGCGCGGCGGTGCCGAAGTTGTACTCTTCCGCTCCGAGAATCGCGGCGATGACGATGTCGCGGCCGGTCTTCATCCCGCCGTCGGTGCGGAGCACGACACGGCTGCGCAGGTCGTTCATGAGGAGAACCTGGTGGGCCTCGGCCAGCCCGATTTCCCATGCCGAGCCTGCGTTTTTGATGGAGGAAAGCGGCGAGGCACCCGTGCCGCCGTCGTGTCCGGAGATCAGGATGACGTCGGCGTAGGCCTTGGCGACTCCTGCGGCGATGGTGCCGACGCCGGAGGAGGCGACCAGCTTGACGCAGACCCTGGCGCGCGGGTTGACCTGCTTGAGGTCGAAGATGAGCTGCGCCAGGTCCTCGATGGAGTAGATGTCGTGGTGGGGCGGGGGAGAGATGAGGGTGACTCCCGGCACGCTGTAGCGGAGTTTGGCGATCAAATCGGTGACCTTGTGGCCGGGGAGCTGGCCGCCCTCACCGGGTTTGGCGCCCTGGGCAATCTTGATTTCGATCTCGCGGGCGTTGGCGAGGTAGGCCGCCGTGACGCCGAAACGTCCGGAAGCCACCTGTTTGATCGCGCTGTTGGCACTGGTGCCGTCGGGTCGGGTGCGGAAGCGGGCGGGGTCCTCGCCTCCCTCGCCGGAGTTGGATTTTCCGCCGATCGAGTTCATGGCGATGGCGAGGGTCTCGTGGGTCTCCGGGGAGATCGCGCCGAGGGACATGCCGGCCGTGGTGAAGCGACGGCGGATCTCCTCGAGCGGCTCCACATCTTCCAGGGAGACGGGCTTGTTCAGATGGCGGAACTTGAGCAGGTCCCGGATGGACAGAGGCTGGTGGTGCTCGCTCGCTTCCTTGAACGGGAGGAACCGCTCGAACTTTCTGGCCTCGCCCTGGAAAATCTTGTTCATGCCGCCGACGACCCTGGAATTCCACCCGTGGAACTCGCCCGGCCCGCGCTTGACCACGCTGTAATAACCCTCGTCCCAAGGCTCGGCCGGTTTCGCGAGGAAGGCGGTGTGGTGGCGGGCCAGGGTTTCGGCGGCGATCTGCGGATAGCCCAGGCCACCGATGGGGGAGGAACAGCCGCGGAAACAGTCGCGGACGACCGGGTAGCTGATTCCCACGGCTTCGAATACCTGGGCGGCCTGGTAGCTGAAGAGGGTGCTGATGCCCATCTTGGACATGATCTTGAGGATGCCCTTGTCGAGTGCCTTGCGGAAGTTGGCCAGGGCTTCTTCTGCGGAAATCGGGTATGTCTCTTCAGCGGTGGCCATGCGCACGACAAGGTCCTCCGCCAGCCAGGGCTGGACCGCGTTTGCGCCGAAGCCGAGAAGACAGGCGATCTGGTGGACCTCGCGGGCTTCGGCGGTCTCCGCGACGATATCGCAATTCAGACGCAGTCCGGCCCGGACGAGACCCTGGTGGACCGCGCCGACGGCGAGCAGGGACGGAGTCGGGGTGCGCCCGGCGGAAACTTCGCGGTCGGACAGTACAAGGAGCCGCGCTCCCCCGTGAACTGCTTCGACGGCCTGGTCCACCATTGTGCGGACCACGGTTTGGAAATCCTCCGGGGCCGTGTCGGCGGGGAACGTGGTGTCGATCTCTGCTTCCGTGCCACGGAACAGGTCGCTCCCCCGCACGGTGGCGAACTCCTCTTTGAAAAGGACCGGAGAGTCGAGAGAGATGAAGCGGTGCTCCCTGGAAAACGGATCGAAAAGGTCGAGCTTGCCCCCCAGGTTGACTTGCAGCGACATGACGGAGCGTTCGCGGAGCGAGTCGATGGGCGGGTTGGTGACCTGGGCAAAAAGTTGTTTAAAGTAGGTAAACAGAAGGCGGTTGCGTCTGGACAGCACGGCCAGCGGGGTGTCGTCGCCCATCGAGCCGACGGCCTCCTGGCCGTTTCGGACCATCGGCTTGAGAACGAGATCCTCCTCATCGTTGCTGTATCCGAAGCAGACCCGCAGGGACGGGATGTCCTCCTCCGCGGGTGCGTCCGCCGACGAGCGGGGTGGATCGCGGGGAAGTGCCGGGAGCGGGATCAGTGATCGTCGGCACCACTCCAGGTAGTTCTCCTGCCCGGCCAGATAGTCTTTGATGGCACCATCGCGGAGTACGCGTTTTTTCTCCAGATCCACCGCAATCATACGGCCCGGTCCCAGGCGTCCCGCCTCGATGACGGGGGAACCCCGGTCGCGGATCAATCCGGCCTCGGAACCGAGCACGATGGTGCCGTCCTCGTATATCTTGTAGCGGCAAGGGCGCAAGCCGTTGCGGTCGAGACAACCTCCGACGAACCGCCCGTCGGTAAAGGCGACGGCGGCGGGGCCGTCCCACGGCTCCATCATGGTGGAGTGGCAACGGTAGAAGGCGCGGACCTCGTCGGACAGGTGCGGGTCATTTTCCCAGGCCGAGGGGATCATCATACTGACCCCGTGCAGACAGGAGCGACCGCTCACGGTGAGGAGATGCAGGGCGTTGTCGAGGCTGGTGGAATCCGACATCTCCGGCTGGATCATCGGGCTGAGGTCCTTGTGGCGGTCCCCCCAGACACCGTGGTTGCCGGAGAACTCGCGGGCACGCATCAGGTTGCGGTTGCCCTTGATGGTGTTGATCTCGCCGTTGTGGGCCAGCATCCGGTAGGGTTGGGCCTTGGTCCAGTCGGGCAGGGTATTGGTGGCGAAGCGTTGGTGGAAGATCGCAAAGGCCGTGGTGTACTGCTCCGAGCGCAGGTCGGTGAAGAAGCGACGCACCTGCGGGGCGTTGAGGAGACCCTTGTAGGTGATGGTGCGGTGGGAAAAGCTGACGATGTAGAAATCGTGCAGGTTCTGCTCGGATGCCTCGCGCATGGAGCACCGCATGGCCAGGAAGAGTGCCCGCTCATACGCGTCGGAATCCATCCCCCCAGGCTTTTCGACCAGGGCCTGGGCGATGGCGGGGCGGGTCATCCCGGCCTTTTTCCCGAGACATCTCGGGTCCACCGGAACGTCGCGCCAGGCCAGGAAGCGGATTCCCTCGCGCTCGACCGCAGCCTCGACAATCTCTTTCGAATGGGCACGGGCGTGCTCGTTCTGCGGCAGAAACAGCATGCCTGCCCCGAGGTCCTCGCGTTTGGGCCGAGATTTGCCCATGGACTCCAGGTGCTCCTCCAGAAGTTCGTAGGGAATCTGCGTGAGGATGCCCGCACCGTCGCCGGTCACTGCGTCGGCATCAATCGCGCCGCGGTGGGCGAGGTTCTTGAGCCCTTCGACGGCCCGGCTCAGGATCGAGTGGGACGGGATCCCGTTGATGTTCGCGATCAAACCGACACCACAGGCGTCGTGCTCCTGGTCCGGGTGGTGGAGAGGGGATGGATTCGCGAAACGCATGGGCGGTGCGGTGCCCTTAGAAAAAGCGCACGGTATGGGGGTCCTCCCGGCGGTGGGACGGGCAGGCTTCGTTGGTCGGGTAGTCAACGGCCGCGTCGCTTTTCTCGACGAGGTGGTTCGCCACCAGATAGTTTTCGACCTCCTCGCCGCTGACGTCGGCCAGCATGACGCCGTCGATCTCGACGCAAGGCGAGAGGTGTTGGCCGGAGAGCCGGACCATTTCCTCGTAGAGCGAACGGTCATTGACGATGTCGAGGTCCTCGTAGGAAAGCTCGTATTTTTTGAGGACGGCACGTACGCCACGGCTCCATCCGCAGGTCGGTTTGAGATAGGCTTTGATTTTCATGTATGAGTACTGAGACGAGTGATTGAGAGTGGAACCCGGACGGAACGCAGCGAGCGGCATGATGCAAGTGTGACAAGCGGTTTACGCGGATGCCGGTTTGGGGTTGACCCACTCTTCGGTCCGGGTAGATTCTGTAAACTTAATGTGATTTTGCAGGGATGAGCTACCCCAAAAACATTCCTCGGCACAGCCGTGGTTTCACTCTCGTGGAGCTAATGATCGTCGTCGTGATCATTGGTGTTCTCGCGACTATCGCGATCCCGGCGTTCCAGAAAGTGCGGGAGAATTCCTACGCCTCCACCATTGCCAACAACTTCAGGATTTACCGGGCTGAATTCGAGGTTTTCGCGATGGAATCGGGCGTGTGGCCCCCGGACGCTCAACCTGCGATCGTGCCCGCGGGCATGGAAGGGCGTCTCAACCGTTTCTGGGTAGAGACCTCCAACGGCGACAAGTGGGACTGGGAAAGGAATGCGGTCGGGGTCCTTGCGGGAATCAGTCTTTTCGGGACACGCACCACCGAGTCCGCCATGCTCCGGGTGGATGAGATGCTCGACGATGGCGACCTTGCCGACGGCGAGTTCTACCGCAACGGCGGACGATACACCTGGCGGTTGGAGTGACCCGCGGTTTTTCGGCACGGTTTTTTCGATTTTTCTTGCCTGACAACCCGGGCCGCGAGTGAATCAGCGTTGCCGTTATGTCAGTATCCGCACCCGCAGCCCCCAACCGCCACCAGATCGAGCATGTGGTCCGTCGTGCGGTTTACAGCCGCATGGGACTTCCGATTCCCCGCAGCGTCGAAGCACCCAATCCGCTTGTGGTCAATTCCAGTGCCCGGCATTGCCACCTGACCCAGGAGGCGGTGGAGGCCCTGTTCGGCCCCGGGCACGAGCTGACTCCGATGAAGTGGCTTTATCAGGAGGGGCAGTACGCCGCGAAGGAAACCGTCACCTTGATCGGTCCGCGCAGCAAAGTGATCTCCAACCTCCGTATCCTCGGTCCGTGCCGGACTTTGAACCAGGTGGAGCTTGCGTTTACGGACGCACGGGCACTCGGGTTCGACATACCGGTGCGCCTGTCCGGTGCCATCGCCGATACCCCCGGTTGCATGTTGATGGGGCCGAAAGGCTTCTTCGAGATGCCCGAGGGCGTGATCCGGGCCGCGATCCATGTCCACATGTCGCCCGAAGACGGCGAATTCTACGGGGTGGAGCACGAGAATCTGATG
>CAYVUQ010000064.1:0-8292 GCA_964454915.1 uncultured Puniceicoccaceae bacterium | reverse complement strand
TGAACGTGCTCCAGAAACTCGGACTGAGCCTCGACACGGTGCGGGGCGCGGTCGAGAAGCAAGTGGGTTCAGGCCCCGAGACCAAGCCGACCGGGAACATTCCCTACACGCCGCGTGTCAAGCAGGTGCTGGCACTCGCCAACAAGGAGGCCAAGGCTCTCAACCATAGTTACGTTGGCACGGAGCACATCCTGCTGGGCTTGCTGCGCGAAGGCGACGGTGTGGCCGCGCGGGTGCTGCGCTCCCTCGATGTGGATATCGAGCGTTGCCGCAACGAGATTCTCGTGGAGCTGGACCCGAATTTCGCCGAGAACCCTGCCGAGGGCGGTGCCGAGCCCGCCGGGGTCGGTGGCAACCCCCAGGACGAGCGCAAGGAGATCAAGACCCCCGCGCTCAAGTCTTTCGGTCGTGACCTGACCGAGATGGCCAGGAAAAACGAACTCGATCCCGTCATCGGGCGGGAAAAAGAGATACGCCGGGTTGTCCAGATTCTCTGCCGCCGCACGAAGAACAACCCGGTGCTGATCGGCGAGGCGGGAGTCGGTAAAACCGCCATCGTCGAGGGTCTGGCGCAGGAAATTGCCTCCGGCGTGGTTCCGGAGATCATCCTCGACAAGCGGGTGATCACGCTGGACCTCGCCCTGATGGTGGCCGGGACGAAGTATCGCGGCCAGTTCGAGGAGCGAATCAAGGCCGTGATGGATGAGATTCGCAAGTGCGGGAACATCATCCTCTTCATCGACGAGCTGCATACCATCGTGGGTGCGGGCGCGGCGGAAGGGGCCATGGACGCCTCCAACATTTTCAAGCCGGCCCTCAGTCGCGGGGAAATGCAGTGCATCGGTGCGACCACCCTTGGAGAGTACCGCAAGTATATCGAAAAGGACAGTGCCCTGGACCGCCGATTCCAGTCGGTCAAGGTGGACCCGCCCTCCGTCGATGATTCCATCAAGATCCTCCAGGGCATCCGCACCAAGTACGAGGAGCACCACAAGGTGACCTTTACCAACGAGGCCATCGAGTCCGCCACCAAGCTTTCGGACCGCTACATCACCGGGCGGTTCCTCCCCGACAAGGCGATCGACGTGATCGATGAGTCCGGAGCGCGTGCCCGGATCAATTCCCTGGCCCGCCCGCCCGAGATCGAGGAGCTTTCCGAGCGTATCGAATCGGTCTGCGGCAGCAAGGAAGAGGCGATCAGTCAGCAGAATTTCGAGGATGCCGCCCGTTTCCGCGATGAGGAGAAGCGCTTGCGCAAGGAGCGCGAGCAGGGTCTGGAGAATTGGAAGAAGAGCCGCGAAGAGCGGAAGATCACCGTCGGAGAGGACGACATCCTCCATGTCGTGTCGGATTGGACCGGCATTCCCCTCGGGAGGATGGAGGAGCAAGACAGCAAGAAACTGCTCCACCTGGAGAAGGATTTGCAGGCCTCCGTTGTCGGCCAGGACGACGCCACCGTATCCATTGCACGGGCACTGCGCCGTTCGCGGGCGGACCTCAAGGATCCCCGGCGTCCGATCGGCTCCTTTATGTTTCTCGGACCGACCGGGGTGGGGAAGACACACCTCGCCAAGACCCTCGCCGAGATCATGTTTGGCAGTGCCGACGCGATTATCCAGGTCGATATGTCGGAGTACATGGAAAAGTTTTCCGTCTCGCGCCTGATCGGCTCGCCCCCCGGCTACGTCGGCTACGAGGAAGGCGGGCAGCTGACCGAGGCCATTCGCCGACGTCCCTATTCGGTGATTCTTCTCGACGAAATCGAGAAGGCCCATCCGGACGTCGTGCAACTGCTCCTGCAGGTCCTGGAAGAAGGCCGTCTGACCGACAGCCTGGGTCGCAAGGTCGATTTCCGCAACACCGTGCTCATCATGACCTCGAACGTGGGAGCCGAGATACTGCAGAAAAATTCGTCCATGGGCTTCGGCTCGGAGGATGTTTACGCTGATTTTGACAGGGTAAAGGACCGGATCGTCGATGAGACCAGGAGGCTCTTCAAGCCGGAGTTTCTCAACCGGTTGAACGAGCTGATCATCTTCCGACCTCTGGACCGCACCCACATGAAGGAGATCGTGGAACTCGAGCTGAAGCGGGTTTCCGACCGCCTGTCCGAGCGCGAGCTGTCCTTTGAACTCGACGACGAGGCCCGTGCCTTCCTCCTGGAAAAGGGCTACGACGAGAAGTACGGTGCCCGCCCGTTGCGGAGGGCCATCGAGCGCTACATCGAGGACGGCCTGGCGGAGGAAATCCTGTCGGGCACGATCAAGCCCGGCGAGCCCATCCTGATCGGCAAACACCCCGACCGCGAGGAGCTCACTTTCAATCAGGAAGCCTCGTCGTCGGTCTGATCCGGCCAAAGGTGGTATCCGCCACAAAAACGGATCACCCGCCACGTTCGAATTCAATTCGACAAGCCCGCGGCACGGAAACGTTCTGCCTGCGGGCCGCGGAGGGATTCGTTTATTAGCCCATCTGCGCAATACTATTAGTCCGCTTATCAATTGAACCGCGGGTGAGGAAAATTCGTGCCTTTTCTTTTTGCGCACGCACCATATATTGTGTTTTTCTTGTTTTCTCAGCCCACATATTGGGTTTTTCATCCATAACTTCTTCTCTGTCACCGTTCTTCCCCCCAAGCCCCCTCCATCACTATGAAAGAATCGTCCCGTCCCCCTTCCTCCTCTTCTGATCCGGCCCGCCGGGTGCCGCTCCGCATGGACCGCTTCTTCTCCCGCGAAGGTGTTCATCCCTACGACGAGATTCAGTGGGACCGCCGTGAGGCCGCGATTACGGGTGACAAAGGGGAGGTGATTTTCCGGCAGGAGAACATCGAGGTCCCGAAGGCGTTTTCCGAGCTGGCCACCAAGATTCTGGCATCGAAGTACTTCTACGGGGACGTCGAAATGGGTGCGGACCCGGCGACCGGCGGCCGGGAGTCGTCGTTCAAACAGGTTCTGGACCGCGTCTGCGGTACGGTCGCCCGGTGGGGGCGTGAGGACGGCTATTTCGCCGATGAGGCCTCGGCCCGGATTTTCCGGGAGGAGCTGACCAGCCTTTGCCTGAACCAGACGGGTGCCTTCAACTCGCCGGTCTGGTTCAATCTCGGCCTCTATCAGGCCTACGGCGTCGGCAAGGATTCGGCTGCGGGGAATCTCTACTGGAATCCTGAACTTGAGGCGGTGGCGCGGGCATCGAGCCAGTATGAATACCCGCAGTGTTCCGCCTGCTTCATTCAGCATGTGGACGACAATCTGGAGTCCATCATGGACCTGGCCCGGGCGGAGGCCATGCTGTTCAAGTTCGGCAGCGGCAGCGGCACGGACCTCTCCTCGATCCGTTCCAGCCGCGAGAAACTCTCCGGCGGCGGTCGTCCGAGTGGGCCGCTCAGTTTTCTGGCCGTGTATGATTCGGTCGCCGGGGTTGTCAAAAGCGGGGGCAAGACCCGCCGTGCGGCCAAGATGAACGTGTTGCGTGACCACCACCCGGATATCGAGGAATTCATCGAGGCTAAAGTCGTTGAGGAGCGCAAAGCCTGGGCCTTGATCGAGCAGGGCTATGATCCCGGTTTCAACGGCGAGGCGTACGGCTCCATCCGGTTCCAGAACGAGAATCTCTCGGTGCGGGCTTCGGATGCCTTCATGCGGGCTGCCACCGGGGAAGACGACCCGGAGTGGTGGACGCGGCGGGTCTTCGACGATTCCAAGTGCGAGAAGAAGGACGCGAAGGCACTCTTCCGCAAGATCGCCGAGGGAACGCACCTGTGCGGCGATCCGGGGATGCAGTTCGACGACAACATCCACCGCTGGCACACCTGCAAGGGATCGGGGCGGCAGAACTGCACCAATCCGTGCAGCGAGTATCTGTTCCTCGATAACTCGGCCTGCAACCTGGCCAGCATCAATCTTATGAAATTTCTCGACGGCGACCGCTTTGACGTCGAGGGCTTTGTCCGCGCCTGTCGCATCTTCATCATTGCGCAGGACATCATCGTGGACCGCTCGTCCTACCCGACGGAGGGCATCGCCTACAACTCGCACTGGTTCCGCACACTGGGCCTGGGCTACGCCAATCTCGGCGGCCTTCTCATGAGCCTGGGGCTTTCCTACGACAGCGAGGAAGGTCGCGCCTATGCGGCGGGTCTCACTGCGTTGATGACCGGTGCGGCTTATCTCGCTTCCACGGAGATCGCCCAGGCAAGAGGTCCCTTCGCGGGCTACCGCGATGCCCGGCACTACGGCGTGCCCAACCCGCCTGCGGAGAACAACGTGGAGTCGATGCTGGAGGTGATCGACCTGCACCGTCGGCATGCGTCGGCACTGTCCCCCTTGTGTCCGTCCGGGATTTCCGAAAGAGCACGGGAGATATGGGAGGCGACGGGCCGCGCCGGGCGTCAGGTGGGTTTCCGCAACGCGCAGGTCACGGTGCTGGCCCCCACCGGGACGATCGGCTTCCTCATGGATTGCGACACGACCGGCATTGAGCCTGCGATCGGCCTGGTGGCCTACAAGCAGCTCGCCGGGGGCGGGATGTTGACCCTGCCGATCCAGACGGTCCCCAAGGCCCTGGTCCGCCTGGGCTATTCGGAAGAAGAGATCGCGCGTATCCGCGAGCACATCAAGGAGTACGGCACGGTGGAGTCCGTGCGCAAGGGCGACCAGACGGTCGAGAGTGGGGTCAGGACGGAGCACCTCCCGGTTTTCGACACGGCGTTTCGCTCCGGCATGGGCGAACGTTCGCTGTCCTGGAAATCCCACCTGCGCATGATGTCGGCGGTCCAGCCGTTTCTGAGCGGAGGCATCTCCAAAACCGTCAATATGCCCAACCAGGCGACCGTGGACGACATCCGCGCCGCTTACACCGAGGCCTGGAAACTGGGAATCAAGGGTGTGGCCATTTACCGCGATGGCTCGAAAAGGAGTGCACCGATCGCCACCCGCAAGGAGGAGAAAAAGGACGAGGAAAAACAGGTCCAGATCGTTACGGAGCCCTACCGGCGGAGGTTGCCGGACACCAGGCAGTCCCTCACCCACAAGTTCAGCATCGGCGGGAGTGAGGGCTACATCACAGTCGGTCGCTTCGAGGACGGCAACCCGGGCGAAGTGTTCATCCAGATGTCCAAGGCCGGAAGTACGGTCAACGGCCTGATGGATACCATCGGGATACTGTTGTCATTGTGTCTCCAATACGGAGTTCCGCTCGAGAGCGTCGTCCGCAAGTTCAGCCATGTGCGCTTCGAACCGGAGGGCATGAGCCGCAATCCGGACATCCCCATGGCCAAGAGTGTGATCGACTATCTCGGACGCTGGCTGGGAATGGAGTTTATCGAAGGTTATCGGGCGAAGATGTCTCCGGTGGCCGAGGAAAAGCTTTCCAACCAGCAGGTCATGGACCCGGTGGACGAGGAGGTCGGTGCCGCACCGGACGCCGCCCAGTTGGAGCTGTTGACCGAGAGCGAGGGTAATCTCACCTGTCCCGAATGCGGCAGTAACCGGGTGAAGGTGACCGGCACCTGCGCCTGCTGTCTGAACTGCGGGACCAGTCTTGGCTGTTCTTGAGAGGCGATGGAGCAAGATATCCCACGATCCGAGTATCCGCGGCCCCAGGCGCGGCGCAGCGAGTGGCTCAATCTCAACGGTGATTGGGCCTTTGCGGACGACTTTCCTGCGGACGATCCCGTCGAAACGTTTTCTCCCGACCGATTACCGCTGCGGATTACCGTTCCCTTTTGCCGGGAATCGGCGTGTTCCGGCCTCGAGCGGACCTCGCTCGTGCCAGTCGTGTGGTACGCGCGGGAGATCACGGTTCCCGCCGCGTGGGCGGGCTTGAGACCGCTTCTGCATTTCGGTGCGGCCGACTACGAAACCACGGTGTGGATTGACGGCGTGGCGGTCGCACCCCCCCACCGTGGCGGGCATGTGTCTTTCACGCTTGATTTGTCCGGTTTCGTCGAACCGGGCCAGACCCACCGGTTGACTGTCCGGTGCGCGGACGACGCCAGAACACCCAAGCCGCGTGGCAAGCAACGCAGCCACCCGGAAAACTCCGGTTGCCACTACGTCCAGACCACCGGTATCTGGCAGACGGTCTGGATGGAGCCGGTTCCTCCCTCCTGGCTCGAACGACCGCGGATCACTCCCCTGGTCGATGAGGGTGCACTTCTCCTGGAACAGCGGGTGTCCGGACTGAAGGAGCCCTGCCGCGTGCGTGCGCGGGTGAAGAACGGGCAGACGGTGGTGGCCGGGGAGGAGTGCCGACTCGAAGCCGATCCGTGCGCTGTGCTGCGGCTCGCCATCGCCGAGGAGGACCGCCGTCTCTGGTCGCCCGAGGACCCCTTTCTGTACGACCTGGAGATCGAACTTCTTACGCCCGCCGGAGAACGGCTGGACAGGGTGGAAAGTTATGCCGGACTGCGCGCGATTGCCGTGCGGGACGGGCGTTTCCTTCTCAACGGCCAGCCCGTCTTCCAACGGCTGATTCTGGATCAGGGGTACTATCCCGACGGCCTTCTGACTGCTCCCTCCGACGCCGGGTTGGTGGCGGATATCGAGGCGGGAATTGCGCACGGGTTCGACGGGGCCCGTCTGCACCAGAAGGTTTTCGAGGAGCGGTTTCTCTACCACGCGGATCGGCTCGGATATCTGGTCTGGGGCGAGCTGCCCGACTGGGGGCCGGCCTTCCAGAAGGACGAGCCGAAAACCATCAATGCCCGGTGGATTGAGGAATGGCTGGATGCGGTCGCCCGCGACTATTCGCACCCCGCACTCATCGCCTGGTGTCCGCTCAACGAGCAAAGGCCGCAGAATCCCGCACATCGGCTGGAATTGGAAACCGTGCAGCGCTCGCTGGTCCTGGCCACCCGCCTGGCGGACCGCACCCGTCCGGTGCTGGATGCGTCGGGTTGGCTGCACTGTTGCCCGGAGAGCGACCTCTACGATGACCACAGTTACGAGCAGGACCCGCGCAAATTGGCGGAGCGCTACGCGGACTTGTCCGGATTTTGCGATACGGCGCAAAGCGCGGAGGACAACACCGTGACGGCGGACGGTCGTCCGTTTTTCCTCTCCGAATTCGGCGGCATGGCCCTGAGGGACGGGGGTGCGGACACGGGTGCGGGGGACTGGGGATATGGCAAGGCTCCCCGTTCAAAGGAGGAATGGGTCGAGCGTTTCCGCGGGTTGTGCGGGGTGCTCCTGGACAATCCCTCGTGCTGGGGCTATTGCTTCACCCAGTTGACGGACGTTTTCCAGGAAAAAAACGGACTCCTGACCTTTGATCGGCAACCCAAGTTCGATGCAGAGCGAGTGGCCGCAGCCCACACCAGGTCGGCCCGCTCGTGCTCCTAATCCCCGGAATCGCCGGCGAAGCGGGCGCGGAGGTCGGCCAGTCCTGATTTGAGGGTTTCGAACTCGCTTTTCAGACGGGCGTGGATGCGTTCCACGTTTTCGTGCTGCCGTTGGGCACGGCGGGCGGCCTCGACTTCCGCAAGGGCGGATTCGCGGTGGTCCTCCAGGGCGTCGTCGAGCAGCTGCTGAAATCTCTCCACAAAGGCTTTCAGGTAGGCGAGGCCCGCTTCGCGCGGTTTCTCGACCAGGGACGCAATCAGGTGGTCTTTGAGGAAGTCGGAGATGGCCTGACGTCCCTGCACGCCGATGCGCTTTTCCTTGGCGGCGGGGACGACGGGTTTGGAAGGAGATGTCGGCTTGCCGAAGAGGGCCTTGCGCACCCGCGCACCGGAGCGGAGCAGGAGAAAGTCGGCGAAAGTCCGCCGGACCGGAATCTTATCGACCGGAATCTCGACCGAGGTGCCCGGAAGGGGGGGCGTGGATTCCACGGAATCCATCCCGGAGAGCACACCCTGGTTCAGGTCGATGTCCAGGCAAAGCAGCGCACCCACCTCGTCGGGGGAAAACCGGGCACCCGCGTTGGGGGCGGAGAGAAGAGTGCGCATCCGGTGTCGGCTCTCGGCCATGATCGCGGCGGTTTCGCGTTCGAGGAGAGGCTCCAGACGGTCCTTTTCCAGTTGCAGCAGGCTCTCGTCGGATTCGAACCAGGCCTCGACCACCTCCGAAACCCGGGTTGTGAGCCGGTCGAGATAGGCGGCGGCGTCTTTGCGCAGGACGGTTTCGTGTTCGTCCATGGCCTCGGCAAAGGCGGAGTTCCAATCGATCTCGCGCAACGTATCCACAGATGCGATACGTTCTTCGGCCTTTTGGAGACGTTCGACGACCCTGGTTTTTAGGGTTTGGAAATCGCGTGAGGCTGCGCTCCCCAGTCGGGTTTCCAGGCCACCCT
>CAYVUQ010000063.1:0-8321 GCA_964454915.1 uncultured Puniceicoccaceae bacterium | reverse complement strand
CCTTGGAGAGAAGGGCGAGACAGTCTTTGTCGCCATGCAACTTCGGTATGGGTTGCGCGAATACACCCGCATTTGCGCACGTCTGGACGAAAGTGCCGAAAAGGCCTGGGCGGAGGAATGTTTGGCCAAACTCGACGCGAATCTGGAGACCTACGCCTGGGACGGTGACTGGTATCTGCGGGCCTATCGTTATGATGGCTTGAAGTTCGGTTCCAAAGAGTGCGAGGAAGGGAGAATCTTCATGAATCCGCAGACCTGGGCGGTTCTCAGCGGTGCCGCGACGGGAGAGCGGGCTACGCGGGTGATGGAAGCGATGCACGAACACCTCAACACCGAATACGGTGTCATGCTCTGTACGCCGCCTTACGTGACGACCGATCCCGAGGTGTGCCTTGGTCGGCTTATGAATCCGGGAATGAAGGAGAATGGAGGGATTTTCAACCACACCCAAGGGTGGGCCGTGATGGCAGCGACCGAGCTTGGGATGGGTGACCGCGCCTACGAGTACATGCGCAACGTGATGCCGGCCCGTTTCAACGAGATCGCCGAAGTGCGGCAGTCGGAGCCCTATGTGGTTTGTCAGAGCACTCATAGCAGTTTCAGTCCGCGTTACGGTGCTGGTCGTGTTTCCTGGCTCTCGGGGTCGGCTGTCTGGAACTACGTTGCGATGACAACAGCCATCCTGGGGATCCGGCCTGACGACGATGGCTTGCGCATCGACCCCTGCATTCCGGCTGATTGGCCGGGGTTCGAAGCAACCCGTCGCTTCCGTGGGGCCACCTACCATATCAAGGTGGAGAATCCGGAAGGCTGCCAGAAGGGTGTCGCGCGGATGACTGTGGATGGACGGGAGGTTGAGGGCAATCTGGTCTCACCGGCACCGCCGGCTTCCGAGACGAGGGTTGTCGTGGTTCTTGGTTGATTCGAGGACGGAAGACCAGTCTCTCGCGACTGAATGAAGGGAGTTTTGGCATCGTCTTTTCGGGCGGTGTGACGAATTCCGACGAAGACTCCCCGGGTTGTCTTTGAAAATGAGTCGTGGCCCGTGTCCTCCCTGATCGGCTATATCTGCACGGACTGTCCATCCAGGGTGATGCCCTCGGTTTCCCGTCCCTGGATGGAATCGACTGCGTTATTGGCAATGGCGTCCAGGGCCCGCAGACGAATGTTCCGGGCATTCTGGAAGCCGATGGCGGGACGTGGATCGTCCTGAGCCGAGCGCAGCTCAATGTCGCTGAGCAGGATATCTTCGGCGTAGGCGAGGTAGAGACCGTAAACGGGCAGCGGGCTGTTGTACATGCGGTTGAAGGGGTAAAGGTCGGCACCAAGGTTCACATCCCATGACGGTTGCGCAGGCGGAACTTCGCTGCCCTCCGGTCTTTCGATCTCGAAGACCTCCTTGCCGTTCTCATCCCACACCTTGACGTTGTTGACTGTCGAGGGCCTCCCACAGTGCAAGGTGATGTTGCTGAGGCTGATGCCGGAAATCGGGTTTCCCTCGTAGCCAACGATCGAGCAGGCGATCGGCCCGTAGCTGGTGGCGATCACGTTGCTGATGCGAACATTGCGGATAACGCCTTCGGAAGGGGGTGGGCAGTCGGGCCACTCTGCACCTGCGCGCTTGCCGCTGCCGTCGATCCGGCTGTTGCGACGGCCCAGTTTGATGAAGATGGGTGTCTCAACCTTTTCCATAGCCACATTGCTGATCTGGATGTTTTCCATGATTCCGCCATCGACGCAGGCCATATCAATCCCCGCCAGACCATACACCGAGTTGAACGGATGGTTGCTGACAGTCTCGACTGTCTTGCGGATGGTGATGTTCGAAACATTGAAGTTGCGGAATCCACCGATGGAGCCTGTGCCCCATTTCAAAGGCGAAGCGAAAGACGCCAGCACGCAGTTGGTCACGGTTACGTGTTCGCAGGGCGGGGCACCTTCGGATTTGAAGCAAAGGGCATCGTCGGAAGCATCGATCCGGCAGTCAGAGACGATTACGTCCCGGCAGCTGTCGATGTCACAGCCATCGTTGTTCATGTTGGAGTGGTTGTACACATCCAATCGGTGCAATCGTAGTCCCTCGCATTCGAGATACCGCTGCATCCAGAAGCCGGAGTTGCGCAAGCGCAGTCCGCTGACCTCAACATTGCGGCAGCGGATGATATGGAGCCCGTAGGGTCGGCTGGGGTCGTTGCCGACCTTTGTGGTGAATAACTCACTGCCGCCCATGCCGTCGATCATACCTTTGCCCGTAAGGGTAATGTTTTCCTGATCGAAGGCGTACAGAAAGGCTCGCCAAGGCACAGTGTCCATCCGGGAGTAGTGGGCGATGGGGATATGGGGAAAAAGTTCCGCTTCGGGAAGTGCCCTCAACGCCGCACCCTCGGCGATCTCGAGCGTGACGTTGCTCTTCAGGTGAAGAGTGCCGCTACGGAATACACCGCGTGCGAGAAGCACTTTCCCTCCACCGGCGGCGGTCGCCTTGTTGATCGCCGCCTGGAGCGCGACCGTGTCGTTGGTCCGACCGTCCGCGACGGCTCCGAATTCCCGGGGTGTGATTGTCATAGGGAGAAGATTTAAAGGGGAGATTTCGGTTGTCCAGCATAAGCTTCCTTCATGGAAGTTTGCTCTTGGAAGAACAAAGGTTCCGGCAATCATCGGGGGGTTGATGCGATATGGGTGTTTGAACGGGTTTCTGTTCCGCCACTGCAGCTTGCGGGGGTTGCTCGCCGTTGCGGTTGTTACGGGCGCGGGTGTTTTTGCGCACGGGGCAGGATCGGACTGGACGGAGAACCTTTCGTTTTCGGCGTTGGCGGGTTTTGAGTCCGAATATGTGTTTCGCGGAGAAAGACGTGCGGGGTCATCCTTGCAACCGGGATTCGAGGTCGGTGTTCCCGTGGGTCCGGGCGATGCCTACGCGGGGGTATGGGCCAATCTCGGGATGGAAGGCGGGGACCCGGACGAAGTGGACTACTACGCGGGGTATGCCGTTCCGGTCAGTCGGATCGTCGCTCTGGGGGTTGGAGCAACCCTTTACACCTACCCTGGCGGCGGGTCGGATCGGGGGGCTTCGGCGGAGCCCTTCGCAGGATTCTTCGCCGACCTTCCGCTACGGCCCGCGCTTTTCGGGTACTTTGACGTGGAGCAGGAGCAACTGCTTGCAGAGGTATCGCTGGGAGGTGGAACTCCGGTCACGGAGAGCCTCGGTTTCGAGTGGACTGTGGCGGGCGGAGCGGCCCATGCCAGGAAGCCGTTTGGTGGCACCGGGCGCAACGGTTTCTGGTTTGGGGATGCGTCAGCGGACCTCGTCTGGCGATTCCGGCCTGGTCTGGAAGCGTCGGCGGGAATGCGCTACGCCGGTCGTCTCGACGGGGGCTGGTCGGAACACCTCTTTTGGGGGTGCGCCGTCGAGGCGGCATTTTGACACGAATCTGCCTGGGGCAGGTCTTATATCTGCGGCAGGTCGTCCGGGTCGTGGCTGCGTGGGAAAAACTCCGAGGCGTTGCGCACGATCATGGGATCGGGAGCGTGGGCGACCTCCGGGTTCTTGCGTTCGTAGTCGATGCGGTGGAGGAGGTCGTGCATACAGTTCAGGCGGGCGCGCTTTTTGTCATCGGACTTGACCACCGTCCATGGTGCGACCTGGGTATCGGTGTGGCGGAACATGGCCTCCTTTGCCGTGGTGTAGTCCTGCCATTTGTCCTGGGACTCGCGGTCGATGGGGCTGAGTTTCCACTGTTTGAGCGGGTCGGTCTCGCGGGCTTTGAAACGGCGGCGTTGTTCGTCGGGGGAGACGGAGAACCAGTATTTGAAGAGGATGATGCCTGAGTTGGCAATCATCTCCTCAAACTGCGGGACGGTGCGCATGAACTCTCGATATTCGTCGTCGGAGCAGAAGCCCATGACTCGCTCGACCCCCGCCCGGTTGTACCAGGATCGGTCGAACAGGACGATTTCGCCCTCGGTGGGCAGGTGTTGGACGTAGCGCTGGAAATACCATTGGCCGCGTTCGCGTTCGGTGGGTTTTTCCAGCGCGACCACGCGGGCACCACGGGGATTGAGATGTTCCATGAAACGGCGGATGGTACCGCCCTTGCCCGCGGCGTCGCGCCCTTCGAACAGGATGACGATTTTCCGGCCCTTTTCCTTCACCCATCGCTGGAGTTTGAGCAGCTCGATCTGAAGAACCTTTTTCCGGGTTTCGTATTCCTTGCGGACCATCCGTTCGTCGTACGGATAGGTGGAGTTGACAAAGTGTTCGAGGGAAGAGGGAACTTCCGGGAGCTGTTCGGGATCAGGCATCAGACTTTTCGAGACGTAAACTTCGTTCTACAGAGAGAAGCAGAAAAGCGAACAAGGCAAGGATGGGGACGCTTTGGAAAAGCAGTTCGGCGAAAGAGTGGACGAAAAGAAACAGTGCCGACACAAACCAAAGAAGGCTCTCTTCCCGGACCCGGAGGATTCCGGCGAGGAAGACGGCCACGAACCAGAGGGGAATGAGGGCGAGGATGGAGGCCCCGACCACACCCAGTTCCACGGCGTATTGCAGCGGATCGTTATGGGCCTGGACCCAGTTGGTGCGGATGCGTCCGGTGCGTCTGTTTTTGCGGACCAACTGGGGAAACTCGTCGATGTAGAGAGCGAAGACATGCCCGTAGGAGTCGGCGCCGTAGCCAAAAACGAACACATCGTCGAGCATGTGGAGGGAGGCCTCGTTTCCGATGGTCCGCCCCGAGTATTCCATTTCGGCGGGCAGGTTGAGGAAGCGCCGGAAGTGCCATTCGAGTTGTTCCCGGTTCTGGGAGACGACGACCGAGGCGGCCAGGAGAAGGATACACCCGGCCACGGCGGCACCGCCCACCCAATTCCCCCTCCATTGGCTCCGTCGAAGCCAGACCGCAGCAGCGAGAAGAAGGTAGGCGAGGAGGACTGCGGTCCCGAACACCCATCCTGCTCGCGAGCCGGACGCGGCTGCCGCTCCGGCGTTCATCAGGCCGAAGATTACGAAAACCGGGCCGGGCGAACTCTTGTCTGCGGAGGGATCGCGGGAGCGTTGGAAGTAAAGTGCCAGACCGAAACAGACGGCCATGGCGAGGTAGAAGAAGGCCCCTCCGTGGTTTCGGTAGAAGAATGGACCAGCGAAATCGTTCCCTTTCCACGGATACAGCCACAGGACCTTTTCGGGTGGTTGCATCTCCTGTATCACCGCGACCAGTGCAACCAGGAATGAGTTCACAGCGAAGGGAATCAGAACGGCGAGCAGGTCGCGTCGCGAACGGATCAGAATCCTCCCCGCGCAAACCACCAGCCAGACTGCACCGAAGCGGAGAAGGAAACTCGCCGGATTGCCGCGGTCGGCGGGCGCGTAAACCGAGGAGGGCCAGTCTGGCTTTGGGTTCAGTCCGGCGTTGGATATCCACCAGCGGCCTCCCATCTCGGTGAAGGTCCATGCCGGATTGCTCCACTGCAATCCCACGTAGGCGAAGAGCAGAAGACCGAGCCAGAAAGGGGGAAACAGTGCCAATTGTCGCAGTGCGGATCCCGAAGCCTGCCACGCGCCGACACGTTCGCCTCTCCAGGGGATGGGTGCCACCGCCAGAAGAAACGGAATGACCGCCAGTGCGAAGAGTACCTGCCGGGTCCAGAGGGTCACGCCGCCGAAGAGCCAGGAGGAAGCGATCAGGAAAAACGCGATGAGAAACAGACCTGTGGTTGCCGTTGGTGCGCGAAGCACGGGTCGTGGGCTCCCGCCCCGAGCGTTCTTGCCGCTCTCCCGTGGAGTCAATCTACGCCGTTTATCACTCATCCTCGGCGATGCGAACGCAAACAAGGCCTGGCGGCAACGGAGAATTCGGGTGGGGAGAGCGGTTTCAGCCAGTAGCTCGCGCATTTACGGGGAGGCTAAACCGTGCGATCCTTCCCCTCGCCGATGGATGAGAAAATCCTTATTCTGGAAGACGATCAGCCGTTTGCCGAGATGCTCAAGGAAACATTGCAGGCGAATGGTTTCCAGGCGCGGGTATCGTTGGATCCGGGCGAAGCGTTGCAATCCCTGCGCGCCGAGGAATTCAACCTCCTGGTCAGCGATTACCTCATGCCGAAGCTTGAGGGGACGGCGTTCATTCGGAAAGTGCGCACCTTCAACGAGTCGATTCCGGTGCTGATGGTGTCGGCCTACATGGGTGAGCGGGAGATGCTCCAGGCTTCTCAGGCGGGGGTTTCCCGGGTGTTGAAGAAGCCTTTCGAGATGGAGGAGCTGATGAGCGAGATCGGCCAGCTTCTCGACGGAAGTTTTGCATCTGCCGGGGAGGTCGGGGGTGCCATTGCCGCCGCCAGCGATGGAAGTCTGCCGGATTCCCTCCGGCATCTCCCGCCGGTTTCCGACGATTCACGTGATTTTGTCGAGCATCTGTGGGATGGGTTTCGCGTCGGAGGCCCCGTCTTCCTGACCGGGGAAGAGGGGCTGGAAATCGATCCCATCATCGCCGAGGTCTCGGTTTGGGCGGCCTCGCGCGGGGATGCGGTATGTTTCGATTTTCGAGCCGGCGATCTTCTTTCGGCGCAGTCGCGGCGAGTCATTACCCGTTTCGCGGGGAAGGACGACTACTCGCGGATCGTGCTGGTGCGCGACATGGACCGCATCGACCGTTCCCAGCAGAAGGCACTATTACGGTCGCTGAAACGGCCCGACGGCACCTTTGGCGAATCGCAACAACCCTTTTTCCTTTTTCTTCTGGAAAAGGAGCGACTGGCACTGGCGGAAATGTCGATGGACGACGAGTTGCTCGAAATGGTTTTCGGCGGGCTGGTCAAGGTGCCGCCTTTGCGTGGGAGATACCGCGACATCGCATACTATTTGAAGGAGCCCCTCGAATCCGGCGAAACGCAGGTATTCGATGCGGAGGCGGTGGCCTTCCTGTTGCGTTACGACTGGCCCGGCAACCATGCGCAACTGATGGAGATGCGTCGGCGTCTTCTCCGGGTTTCTCCGGGTGTTCCGGTCGGGGTGGATGTCGCCCGCTCGGTTGTTGAGAAACGGCTCGACGAGCCACTGGAGGAGGGGCGTGATCCGAGCCTTTCGGCTGTTCTCGGCGAGCGGCAGTCTCGTGTTCTTCGCTCCTTGCTTCAGACCGAGGAGGCTCCACCCGAGCGGATTCTGGAGGAGGTCGGTTGTCCGGGCGTCGAACCGGCCGACGATTTTCCCGAAGGCCAGAGTCTTCTCTATCCCGCCCTCCTCGACGGCACTTCCTCCGGTTGACGCCCCGTTAAACTTCCGCCAACGTCTCTGCCATGGGCCTCGCCCGCACCCAACTCCAGATCGTTCACAAACTCCGCGACCTCGGCCATCTCGACGAGGCCCAGGTGGCTCGTATCGAGGCGACCGACCAGAATCTTTCCGGCGAAGAGGTCGAGCGACAGCTGATGGAGGAGTTTGCCGTCTCCCAGTTCCACCTGTTGGTGGCCAAGAGCCGGTGTTTTCATTACAATCCCTTCAACGCGAAGCGGTTCGTGCGGGACGAGTTTACTTTTGAAAAGCTCGACAAGGACTATTGCCAGGAGAAAGGGGTGCTGCCCCTGGGAATGGTGGGCGACTACTTCGCGGTGGTGGTGGACAACCCGTTCCAGGTTCAGTTGATCCAGGAAATCGAGCGCAAGACCCGCGCCAAGGTCCATGTGCTTCTCGGACTGGCCGAGGATATCTCCGCCGCCCTGGAGGACAAAGATTCCCCCCAGACGGCGGTCGGTTTTGGGGATGTGGTGGACCAGCTCGGGATGGAGTACGAAACCGAGGAGGACATTTCCGAGGAGAGTCTCTCCGACGAAGAATCGGGTCCTATCATTCAACTCGCCAGCCGCCTGATCGAGGACGCCTACTATTCCGGCGGGTCCGATATCCACGTCGAGCCCTTCGAGAACGAGACGCGGGTCCGGGTCCGGGTGGACGGAATCTGCCAGACCAAGCTCAACCTGCCGCGCAAGGTCTCCGCCGCCCTGCTTGCCAGGATCAAGGTCATGGCGAACCTTGACATCGCGGAGAAGCGGGTGCCGCAGGACGGGCGGATCGTGTACAAGCAATTCAACAAGAAAGGGATCGACATCGATCTGCGTGTGGCCACTTGTCCTCTGAACCACGGAGAGGGTTGCGTGATGCGTATCCTCGACAAGCAGAAGAGCACGTTGCCCCTCACCGCGCTTGGCTTCTCGGAGCAAAACCTCGAAGAATACCGCAAGCTCATCCGCCGACCCTACGGCATGATCCTGCATTGCGGACCGACCGGTTCGGGGAAATCGATGACCCTCTATTCGGCCCTGAACGAGAT
>CAYVUQ010000062.1:6267-8353 GCA_964454915.1 uncultured Puniceicoccaceae bacterium | reverse complement strand
CCGGCAAAGCCCGCCGCAAGGGCGAGCGCGATAAGTTTTTGTTTCGTATTCATTTTTCTGTGATATTTGAGTGTGTGTCTGTTGTTTCGTTTTTTCTACTTGTTCTTGTTGTCTGAAAACGGACGGCTCGGCCTCGCGGCTTCGCGCCCGGACGCCAGGGAATGGCTCCCGTGACATAAGCGAGACTTCTGCCAGATTTTAGAGAATCGTCAAGGAGGTCGGGGTTACAATGTGTTTACATTCCTAAGTCCCCATTATACAGCATGTTAGGGGTCCTGATTTTCGATCTTGAATGCCTGCTCAGGCGTCCCGCCGGGGCCAAAGGAACAGGCCCTGCCCGTTTTCCAAAGATTGCGGGATTGCCTTCGCGGACCTGAATCTACAGACGAATTTCCGATGAAACTTCCATCCCTCTCTTTTCTCCTCGCAGGATTGCTGGTCTCGACCACCTCTCCCTATGCCACCGAGCCTGATGTGGTGACGCTCAAGAACGGCGACCGGCTGACCGGAACGGTTGTCGAAGAGTCGGCCGCCGCCGTCGTTCTCGATTCCCCCGTGCTGGGCACGATCACGATCCCCGGCGAGGGAGTGGCCTCGGTCAAGACCGCCATGGAGGCCGGGAAAACGCCGGAGCCGCCGCCCGGGAAGACGGTCTCGGAACGGTATTGGGAAGAACTCACCTCCGCCATCTTCCCCGAGGGCTTTTCCGGTGAGATCACGCTGGGCTACAACTACACCGAGTCCTCCGATACCCAGAGCGGCGTCGTGCTGGGCCTTGCAGGCACCTACGAAACGGGTCCCCATACGATCGAGACCAAGGCTTTCTACGAATACACCCGCAAGAAATCCGCGACCGGGGTCGTCACCAAGCCCACCGACAAGTACGGTGCCAATGCGGCCTACGAATACGATATCCGCGAGCCGTTTTTCCTGCGCGGTTCGGACAAGCTCCTCGTGGACCGGGTCAAAAAGATCGACCTGCAAAACGACCTCAACGCCCTCTTCGGATGGCGGGCAGTGGACCGGGACGATTTTTCAGTCGATCTGGCGGTCGGACCGGGTGCCCGATATCTGGATACGACATCCAACGACGGCGAGTGGAACGCCCTGATCACCTTCAATCAGGACATCTTCTACCGCTACAGCGACAGTCTGCGCTTCGACCAGAAGTTCGACTACTCGGTCGATCCGGGCGACACCGGTGCCTACAGCCTCCTCTTCGAGCTGGCCGCCTCCGTGCGCCTGACGCCTTTCGCCGAGCCCAAACTGATCTACCGCAACAGCTACGACTCCACGGTGGGGGCTGGCGGGGTCAAGCGCGAGCAATCCCTGATCCTCGCCCTGGCGGTGCCCTTCTGACGGCGTTTCAGCCGAGAAGAAATTCGAAATCCTCCCGGTCGAGGATGCCGCTCTTGCGGGTCTGGCCCTCGTCGTCCCCGACCAACATGCGGAACAGCTCACTCTTGCGCTTTTTCAGATCCATCATCCGCTCTTCGACCGTGCCTTTCATGAGCAGCCGTTCGACGAAGACCGTGTTCATCTGACCAATGCGGTGGGCGCGGTCCGAGGCCTGGTTCTCCACCGCCGGATTCCACCAGGGATCGAGATGGAAGACATAGTTCGCCTTCGTGAGGTTGAGCCCTACTCCGCCCGCCTTGAGACTGATAAGAAAGACGGCGGGTTCAGCCCCCTCCTGAAAAGCTTCGATCCGTTCCTGGCGAACCGCACGGGGCGTTTTCCCGTCGAGCCGGTAAGAGGTCATGCCCGCTGCCGCGACGGCTTTTTCCGCCAGGTCCAAAGCACCGAGGAACTGGGAGAAAACAAGGCAGGAATCCCCCTCCGCCCGCGTTTCCTCCAGCATCTCGAGCAGACGCGCGATCTTGGGGGCCGTGCCCTTGGCGGGGGCGCCGAGAAGAGTCGGCGACACGCAGACCTGACGCAACCGCATCAACGCCGCGAGTGCCTTGATGCCCGCGCGGGCGGGTTCCTGGGCGGCATAGGCCGATAGCACCTCATCCCGCACCTCTCCGACGGTCCGGGTGTAAATCTCCTTCTGCACCGGCGACATCTCGAGGTAGTGGTCGGA
>CAYVUQ010000062.1:1253-6257 GCA_964454915.1 uncultured Puniceicoccaceae bacterium | reverse complement strand
GACTCCACCTTGTCGGGCAGTTCCTTGAGGATGGCCTTCTTGGTGCGGCGCAGGAGAAAAGGCTGGGCGCGCCGGAGGACGGTCTCGGGGGACTGCTTGAAGGTATCGCGGAACGAGTCCAGATCGGGCCAGAGTCCGGGCACGGCTGTGTTGAGGACCGAGAAGAACTCCACCGGGTTGTTCTCCACCGGGGTGCCGGTCAGACACAGGGTGAAGCGCCGTTTCAGCCGCGCGACCGCCCTCGTGCGGGCCGAGCGCGGGTTCTTGAGCGCATGGGCCTCGTCGAAAACCGCGACGGGAAAGGTCGTCTCCTCCAGCTTGCCGATGTCGATCCGCAGGGTGTCATAGGTCGTCAGGGCAAGGTCCGGCCCCTTGAGAACGCAAGGATCGCGTGCTGCACCGACATATTCCAGGCAGGTCAGGCCCGGTGCGAAACGATCAATCTCGGCCCGCCAGTTGTAGATCAGGCTCGGAGGGACCACCAGCAGGGCTGGACCGGCCTCGCCGCCGATTTCCCCGGTTTCCCGCAGGGCCAGGAGGAAGGTGACCGCCTGGACGGTCTTTCCCAGGCCCATATCGTCGGCCAGGCAGGCACCAAAACGGTGCTCCCAGAGGAAACGCATCCAGGAGTAGCCGGTTTCCTGATACGAACGGAGCTCCCCCCGCAGACCATCGGGAAGTGCTGTCCGGGGCAGGCGGGAGAGCGTGGTGAGCGAATCGACGACCTTCTCCAGGTCCGGCGGCAGATTGACATGGGCACCAGTGCGGCGCAGTTCGAGCACCTCGAAAATGGCCAGCCGGTTTACCCGGATGGGCTCATTGCTCTTCGTCTTTCCGGGGCGCATCCGCCCGAGCGCGGAAAGTGCCGCGTTGGGGCCGTCGCCCACCACCATCCATCCGTCCTCCTCCTCGCTCAACACCAGGTCGCCACGCATCAGGCGCACCCATTCCTCCTGCGGGATGGTGATTTCGCCGCAGGTTACCGTGGCGTCGAGATCAAACCAGTCGCCCCCCTCGCCTTTGAGGTTGATGTCGATCCGGGGATTCTCCACCCGAACGGGTTTATTGCGCAGATAGAACGGAACGTCGTGGGCGTTCGCTGTAATCTGGCAATAGCCCAGCAACTCCCCGACCTCATGGGGAAGGACCCCAGGCCCGGAATGGATCACAAACAGATCCCCCGCGCACTCGGGACGGGCGATGTCGATGGCGAGTGCCGCAATGCGGGGGAGCGAAACCGTCCAAATCTCCCAGCCACCGTCAGACGCCGCCACAAGTGCTTCGTGGTTCGGCCCAAAGGAGGAACGAAACGCGACGACCTGTTCGGCGATGAAAGGAAGGGCACTGATGTGGGCTTCTTTCCCGAAGGCATTGTCTTCGCTCAATCGCTCGATTGCGGCCTCGGCCTCGGCGTCAGTCGCCGCGCTCAGGGCGCGGACAACGGCGTCCGCGAGAGCACGCACCCTCCCCTTCGAACGGAGGAGGTTCGACCTGTCGCTGCTGTAGAACAGGTCCGCCAGGGGACTAAGGAGCCCAAAGGCATCCACCATGTCATTCCCGACCTTGAAGACCAGCCGCACGCAAACCAGCCCGTCTTCGTCTTCCTCTTCAAGGAGGATGGCAGGGCCGGCCTCGCGTGTGCGTATGGCGGCGGGCGATATCTGTGGCATCTGATACCCGGCCCCTTCCCCCCGCGGAAACAGGAGAGAGTAGCGGTTGAACGTGTCCCGGTCCAGTCGCAACCCCTCCCGGGCCGCATCGATCATTTCCCGGGGGCCGTCACAGATCAACCCGGAATCTTCCTCGATCCCATCCGCAAAGACTTGAATGTATTCCGAGCCCTCCTTCTCGCGGAGGATAGCGATACGACCGGACTCCCCGTGAAAGACCACCTGCGACCCACCGACCGGAAACCAGTCGTCGAACCCGTCAAGGGAAATGCGACCGGTCACAGCTTCGCCGTCGTTCTCCAGGGACAAGCGAAGCGGCACCTCCCCTACCTCGGGACCGGGGACATCGCGGAAGATCTCCTCCGCCTCAACGGAAACGGGAATGCCCTGCTCGAACGCCTTGCGGAGGTAGCCGGGGAGGTTTTCCACTGGATTGGAGACGGGAAACCAGCGCTCCTGCCGCCCTCCGTAAGGATCGATGGGGGGACTCACCCCGATGGACCGGAGGTATCCGCGGGGGACAGGCCCCGTGATCCGGATCGCGACACTATCACCGTAAGGGGCCTCCACCAGGCGCAGTGCCGTGTTTCCCTTATCGGGCGAGGGTTCGAGCCGACGACTGGATTCCCTTGGCGGCGAGGGTTTCGCCTCCGTCCGCGCCTCCGTCTGCCCCGATGCGAGCCAGCTCATGTAGGTTTCGTCGGGCTGAGGAAACCCGAAGGTCATCCCCCGGGCCAGACGGAACAGGGCCAGCAGCACAGCACAGACATGTTTGCAATCGTGGCTCTTCCGGAACGAAGGACAGTCGCAGCTCGTGCCGGGATCGCCCCCGTCCGACCGGCTGATCGAGACCTTGTAGGGTCGCGAACGGCTGCCTGCGACGAGCGCGTCCGCAGTGTCACCCTCCAGCCGCAACTCCAGAATGCGTCCGCGGCGAAAATAATCCGCACCCCGGGAAATCATCCGGGGATCGTGAGACGCGTAGAACCGACCCACATCAAGGGATTTCCACGGTTCGGTGGGATCGGATGTTTCGCCTGTGCGCTCCACGGAGACCGAGTCGAAGACGCCTCCGGGATGCTTGCAACACCCGATTGAGAGAGCCCGGATAAACCGACCGGAGGGAGATCGCCGGAGGATGAGCGAACGGAAACAAAGGAAGGGAGGACACCGTCGATGACAACGTCCGGCCTGCTGTCTATGAGGCAAACGCACGAAAACTCAACAAAAGGACTCGACAATTGGCATCAAAGTTGCACCATTCGCCCTCGAACCGGAATCGTTTCCGGGTCTCGCAGAACAAGAACAAAACAAACCAACTGACATGAACAAACTCAGCAAGATCCTGCCCGCGGCAGCTGTTTTCGCGGCAGCCGTTCCGGCCTTCGCCCAGGAGGAAACCTCCTTCCCGGTCGATGGTAACATCGGAGTGACCAGCAACTACGTCTTCCGTGGCGTGACACAGACCGGCGACGGCGCGGCCGTCCAGGGTGGGCTTGATTACGCCCACGACAGCGGACTGTACGTCGGCACCTGGACGTCCAACGTCAACTTCGCCGGCGGCACCGAGCTCGACGTTTACGGCGGTTTCGGCGGGGAAGCCGGTGAGATCGGCTACGACATCGGTGTGATCGGCTACCTTTACCCGGAAGCCGACGAGGACGCCAACTTCGCCGAAGTGTACCTCGGCCTGTCCTTCGACATGCTCTCCGCCGGTGTGGCCTACACCTTCACCAGTGAGATTGACAACGGCGCATTCTCCGATGGCGACGTGTACTTCTACGTGGCTGGCGGTTATGACCTCGCCGACGATTTCTCCGTCGGTGTCACCCTCGGTTACTACACGTTCGACAGTGATGGCGACGGCGACTACTTCCACGGCCAGCTCGACCTCACGAAGAGCACCGCCTACGGCGACTTCACCTTCTCCTACTCCCAGGCAGAAGAATCGAACATCGCCTCCGACGATCCTCTCTTCTTCGTTTCCTGGGGAACCGGATTCTGAGATCGCCCGTGGATTCGACTTCGGAAAGGCCGCGCCTCCGGGTGCGGCCTTTCTTTTGGCACCGGGAAAGTGTTGACAGACTCCCTTGAACCGTCTCTTCTCCACCTTTTTTCCAAATTCGATGGCCAACACCAAAGCATCCCTCAAGGACATTCGCCGGATCGAGAAGCTCACGGCCCACAACAAGCATGTGCGCTCACGGCTCAAAACGCTCTCCCGCAAACTGAAAGCGGCGCGCGAAGCCGGAGACGCCGACCAGGCACGTTCCGTCGCGCGTGAATATGTGGCGGCCAGCGACAAGGCGGCGAAAACTTCGATCATCCACCCGAACAAGGCGAGTCGGCACAAGGCGTCCGTTTCCGACCTCGTTCGTTGAGCGGGTCCGGCCAAGCCGTTACCCTGCGCCCGGGCGAATGGGGTCCGGGCTCTCTCGGAATTCCCGTCCTCGGGAGGAGTTCGGCCTGCGTCGTTCTCGATGTCCCGCCTCCACCCGCGGATGTCCCCCGGCGGGAAGCGGCCGGAAGACTCGTCTCGGCCCTGCGCAAGCGTCTCGCCGAGAGATGTTCTCCGTCCCTGAGTTCCCTTTTCCCCTCTCCTCCCGGCTTCGTCCACGAATCCCCGCACGGAGGGCCTCTGGTTCTGGGCGTCGGGCCGAAGGAAACCGGTCGCTTGCGGGAAGCCTACGGTTCCTTTCTCTGGACATTCCGGTTTCTGCTCCTGGTGCGGTGTTCACCGTTCGAGTCCACCGTGGAATGCTCTCTTCCGGTCGCGGTGCATGACGACGGCACCCGTTCGCTGATCTCCCACCGCACCGGCAAAAAGGCGCGCACGCGCTTCACCCGGCTCCGCGAAGGAGGATGCCTCGAAATGTGGCAGGCGGAAACCTCCTACCTCCGCGCGGACCAGATACGCCTGCACGCGGTAGAGTGCGGGCTCGCAGTGGTCGGCGAAAACCTCTACGGCAACACCCCACCCCTGAGCCGGGCGGACCTCCCGGGAAAACGTCGCCCCGGGGGCACCGACCACGTCCTCCTCCATGGTCCGGCCATCCATCTCGCAGAACTGGAAGCCCCCCCGTGCGCCCACACCCTTTTCCGCTCACGCCCACCGAAACCAATGGCGAAGTGGTGCGGGGGCTGATCCCGCAAGGCCCCCGTCGAATTCCCGCCAAAACAATTTGTCAGACTTAAATTTCTTGCCCTTAATTTTGACAAACTTATTTTATCTTGCCCTTCTGATTTTCCAGTTGTCGCCGGGGGCTCCGTGCGCGAAATTCGGTGGATGGCATCGCAGGATCAGCAAAAGATTCTCCTTCTCGGAGGGTCCGGG
>CAYVUQ010000062.1:0-1243 GCA_964454915.1 uncultured Puniceicoccaceae bacterium | reverse complement strand
GAGTTTCTGAAGGGACGGGCGATCCCTTTTCGAAACGTCTCTCGCCGAGAAATTGATTACTCGCACAAAGACACGTTGATTGAATTGCTGCGGCAGGAAAGGCCCGCCTTTCTGATCAACGCGGCAGGCTATACCGGTAAGCCGAATGTTGATGCCTGCGAGACGCACAAGGCAGACACTCTCGCCGGCAACGCAGTTCTCCCGGGCGTCATCCGCGAAGCCTGCGAGGAGACCCGCACACCCTGGGGGCATGTGTCGTCCGGATGCGTGTATTCCGGGCGGCATCCCTCGGGGCGGGGTTTTTCGGAGGACGACGAGCCCAATTTCTCTTTCCGCAGCCCCCCGTGCAGCTTCTACAGCGGCAGCAAGGCACTGGGCGAGGAAGTGCTGGAGGGAGCCGAGAACTGCTATGTCTGGCGGCTCCGCATTCCCTTCGATTCGTCGCTCAGCCCCCGCAATTACCTGGTCAAAGTGATGGCCTACGCCCGGCTTTTGGAGGCGGAAAACTCCATCTCCCATCTCGGTGAATACGTCCGCGCCTGCTTCGAGCTTTGGGAGAAAGATGCCGAGCCCGGGATTTACAACGTGACCCAGCCGGGTGCGGTAACCACCTCGCAAGTGGTCGGATGGGTCCGCGAGGAAGGGGAACGGCGGAGCGCGACCAACGAGCCTGATCCGTTTCCCAAAGACTACGATTTCTTTCCCTCTGAAGAAGAGTTCATGCGGGTCGCGGCCTCGACCCCACGCTCCAACTGCGTCCTCGAAACGAGGAAAATCCTCACCGTCGGCGTCAAGCTCACACCAGTCGAAGAGATCGTCCAACGCACACTCCGGGAGATGCGGATTCCCGACGAACACCGTTTCCGCAAAGAGTCATGAGAGCGTTCGATTTCGAAAATAACACGGAGAACTCCATCGGTGCCGACGAGTTGCGGAAGCGAATCGCCGCGGGCCGCCGTCTCAAGGTCAAACTTGGTGTCGATCCGACCCGGCCAGACCTCACCTTCGGGCACCTCGTCGTTTTCAACAAGCTCCGCGAGTTTCAGGACCAGGGCCACGAGGCGATCCTGATCATCGGCGACTACTCCGCCATGAATGGAGACCCAAGCGGACGGTCCTCCACACGGCCCGTTCTGACCGACGAAGAGGTACGTGCAAACGCGTCCACCTACCTGGAGCAGGCCTTCCGCGTCCTCGACCGCGGGCGCACAACCGTGAGGCGTAACAGCGAATGGTTTAGTAG
>CAYVUQ010000061.1:6570-8395 GCA_964454915.1 uncultured Puniceicoccaceae bacterium | reverse complement strand
CTCCTGGGCCGATTCCGGGCCTTCCACTCCGCCGCCGATCCACTCCGACGGCTCGGTGTGGGCCGCCATCCAGGTGAAGGGGGAGTTGATGATCAGCCATCCGCCCGGGTTCACCAGCCGGGGAAGGCTCTCCAAAAAGTGCCTTGGTCGACGCAACCTGCAGAGGAGATTCGCGGCGAGCACACGGTCGAACGAGCCCAACCCCCGACGGAGATCCTCCGCGTCGCCCGTCTCGAACCGCACCGCTTCGGGATCAATCCCGTCCGGTCGGCGCGCCTCAAAAACCGCACTCCGTCGGCCCTCGAGCGCGAACCGATAGCCGACAGACCGGCTGGTTCGAATTTGTTCCGCCACGTTGATGAATTTTTCGGAGTAATCGACCCCAACAACCTCCGTGCAGAACCGGGCCATTTCGAAAGCGGACCGCCCGACCGCGCAACCGATGTCGAGCCCGCGCCCGGCGGGTTTGGAGGGAAATCTCTCCGCGACCCGGCGGGGGTAATCGAGAGCAGGCTCAAGGAAATCCCCCCGCGGAAGGAATTCGGCCCGCTCCGCATAGTGAAAATGAAGATACTCCGCCACGAGCCGCTCGGACTCGTAGTCAACCATCCCGGAACTCATCGGACCGACGGCCTCAGGCTGAGACCGGTTCGCCTGCGAGGAGGTCGAGGAGGTAAGCTGCGGGCCGGTAGTTTTCCAGAACCACGGTCTCGCTCCCGTCGCGGTACATTCGCACCTGCTTCAGCTTGATCTCCGGGGTCTTGTGCGGAGCATAGAGAACATCGTCGTGGGAAGCGTTCTCGCGGTGTTTGAACAAGTCCGGGGTGAGATGCCCACCGAGGTGGTCGTCGCGCCCTGTCGCAATGTGGCAGGTGCCGAGTATCTTCTCATCCTGGATATCCCGCCCGGAAAACGGGAGTTTCTGCGTGCCGAAGCCCAGCTCGCCGAGAGCACCGGTCATGGGATCGTCCGCCAGTTTGGCGTTGTGCTCTTCGATCCTGGCATAATCGCCGTAGATCAGACGCGAGTGGACGATCTTGCCATCCTCAACGGTAAGAAGACCCAGAGTCTCCTCATCGTATTTAAACGGGAACTTCCCACTCGCCGAAGTCGGCACGAAATAGACCTCTCCGGCCGGCAGGTTGGCTACATCGGGCTTGCCGGGAGGGCAAAGGCCATGGCTCTTCTGTGCCTCCTGGCCATCGGTGCGAAGGGTCAGGGTGGTCACCTGGTTCTCCACTTCGAAATCGATCTCGAAATGATCGGCCCGGGTCAGGCCCTGGCGCAACCTCTCGGCTTCCTCGCTGACCCGGTTGTAGTCCACGGACAGGCCGGACTCCACGATCACCTGGTTCAACCCGTGCAAAGTGGCCCCGCGGAAACCGAAATTCCTGGCCTGGGCGGTGAGCGGTGCGGTAGCGGAGAAAGTCGAAACGGTCAGAATGATCTGGTAGTTCGGATAGATATCGCGTTCGAGGCTGAGGTGCCTACCGGAGGGATCGTAGCAATCGTCTTCCATATCGAGGTTGCTTCCCCCGGTCTCGCGGTAGGCGAATATCTCGCCCCCGGTGTAGTTGAGTGCTTCGAGGTCACCGTTTTGGAACCCCTTGTAAAACGTCTCGTACCCGTAATTCTGGATCGAGAGGGACTCATCCTCCAGAAAACGGAAATCCTTCATCTCTTTCGGGTCTGGAAGGTCGATGAGGATACAGAGTTTTTCTCCCCTGCCCTCGCCGAAACAGGTCTTCATCAGCCGACGCAGGGAAAATGGAGGAAAGGTTTCGTCGTTATACATCTTATGGTCTCCTTGGATTATTGGCAGGAC
>CAYVUQ010000061.1:1199-6560 GCA_964454915.1 uncultured Puniceicoccaceae bacterium | reverse complement strand
GACTCTTCAACGAGGACGCCTGACCGACAAAGTCAAGGACGCGGGGACGATTTGCCCGGTGATGGACTGCAGGGGCCCTGGTTCGAGAGGTACCCCGGGTGAACCTACTTCCTCTTCCAATGCCCGTCGGGCGTCTGCACCCATAATCCACCGTGCGCCATTTCAGCGATCCGCTTCGCCCTGACCTTAAAGACCTCGGCAAGTTTGGCACCCGTCTTTTCCGCAATGTAGCTGTAGAGAATCAACCGGTCGCGGTTCTCGTTCTGCATCATGGCGATCTGGTCGCTCCGCAAGGAAGAACGGGCGACCACGAAGCCCTCGTTGGACTCACCGGTCAATCCCCGGTTCCAGAGGTTTCCCATTTCGGGGAGCCGCTCGATGATACGGTCGCGGGCTTTCTCCATTTCATCGGAGGTGACGGCCGACGCCTGCGGGGTCGCGGAGAGGAAAACCGCGGTTACAAACAGAAGTGCGGAAAACGCTGCTGGGAGTATGTGTCTCATTTGACTTCGGGGTTGAGAAATTCGGACCGACTGTCGATGGGGGCGAAAACGGCGTCCACCTCGCGCATCACCTCGCGTTCTTTCTCCGTGAGGGGGAGTATCTCCACCGAGGATTGGGCCGGAGCCTTTCCGGGCCCGGATCGGCAACCCGCGAGCCCGAAGATTGCCAGTGAAAGTGCCAAAACCGTCACCAAACGGAAACGAATGGGTGTTGATGAGAAGCGCATGAGTGGGAAGATGATCTCTCCATCGCACCCCCGACTCAAGGTTCGATTTTTATGCAAAGACCGTCCGATGTCAGACAAGCCGAACAAGAAATCCGAAATCGCAGACCTGCGCCCGCCGCGGACCGATCCGCTGGCTGAGCCGTTCAAGGCATCTTTGCGCGATTGTCCTCCGAAGAAGCCGCGGCGACGAATATCCACCGAAGACCCGGTGCGCCGAACCGATTCCGCTCCGCCTCCAACCGGTCCTGCGTCCGATGATCCCGCGATCCCGGACACCTCCGGCAGCGAGTCCGACCGGGGAGACCTTCCGCAGCAGGAGTCGGCCACGGGAAAAGTGCGCCCGCCGCACACGGGCCGTCGCCCCGGCGACCGGGTCGAGCCTCCGATCACGCCCGAGGAGAAATTCTTCGACCGCTTCAAATATGTGGCACTGTTCATCGTGGTGGTCGGACTGATCGCCGGCACCGCCTTCCTGGTCCTACGCGAGCCTTCCAGCGAGCGCGGACGCGACCCGGCGCCCAATTGGAAGGTGACGGACGCAGAGGGCTTCCGCCAGGCGTACCTCGAAGCCAACGGAGGGGAGGACTTTCTGCGGTCGGTGCACTCCATTCGGGCCATGGGCAGGGTGGAAAGCGATGGCACCGAGCGGAGTTTCCTGCTGGTCAAACGCGTTCCCGATCAAAGCCTTTTCCGGACGGAAACCGACGGCGGGGAGATGTCCGTCGGCACGAACGGCTCGGAAGCCTGGCGCGCCTTCAAACGGGACAACCGCTTTGCATGGGCCCACTACCTGGCCGGAGAGGCCCGGAGGAGGACTATCCAGGAGGCCCGTTTCTTCGGCGGAATCCTTCACCATTTTCTCTTCGGCAATGGAGAGGTGAAGAAGATCGAGGAGGGAAAACTCGAGGACGGAAAAACTGTCCTCTGGCTGACCCTGGAGAACGGTGCTTCAACGCCTGATCGGTATGCAGTCGATCCCCGCAGCATGGAACTCCTGTGTTTCGAACGTTCGCACGGCGGCTCGATCACACGAATCCTCTACTCGGACTACCGTGACCTGGACGGACTACGCCAACCCTTCCGTATGGAAACAAGGCAAAACGGTCGCACAACAGCGGTGACCGTCCTGGACTCCGCGGAATTGAATCCCGGGGTTTTGTCCGTGCTCTTCGACAAGCCGACCACCGGCGCACCCGGCATTCTGCAGGGCGGCTGGAATATGGCGGAGCAGGTGAGCCGGGACTCCGGCCCCGATCAGGCGGTCAAACCTCTTGATCAGGCGGTCAAACCTCTTCCACACTGACCTCGTGCATCTGTCCGCCGAGGCTGATTCTCATCCGCGAGCTTCGACCGCTCCCGCTCCCGGGAGCGGTTGCGACCGAAGCCTCCGCCTTCGGTTGCGGCTTCGGATCGACATGGGTCGGCTTCGCGGGTGCCGGTTTCGGTGATTCCTCTTTCTTGAAGAGGGCGTCCAGCCCCTGCGGAAACATGGCGTGGATCACGCAATGTTCCTCGTCGTCCGGATGGCCTTTCTCTTTAAGTTCGGCGGCGAGTTCCTTCATCCGCGGAGCCTGCAAATCGGCCGGGCGACATTCGATGGGGTCCTTGCCACTTTTCCTGGCCGCAAGATCGCGGACCTCCGCATCCACCGGGGCGGGAGTCCGACCGTAGTAGCCGAGAGCGATGTCCATCGCCTGCGGCGAGAAATTCTTCCACCGTCCGAACTTCACGTTCAGCATGGCCTGCACGCCGACAATCTGCGACGTGGGGGTCACCAAAGGAATCCACCCCAGAGCCTCGCGCACCACGGGGATTTCGGCGAAGACATCGTGGAATTTATCCTCCATCTTCTGCTCCTTGAGCTGGTTGCGGAAGTTGCTGAGCATCCCCCCGGGCACCTGGTAGAGAAGCGTATCGCTGTCCACCACCTCGTTTTTGTGACTGGTGAAGTCGGACAACTCACCGTACACCTTCTGGAAGTGCTCCCGCAGTTCGGTGAGCCTGGAGACCTTTTCCGGGTCGTCGAAGTCCGGCTTCCGCTCGTTGCTGTTCAACAGTGCCATCATGCGGATGGTATCCGGCTGGCCGGTTCCATTAGCGAAGGGAACGATGGAGGTGTCGATCGCGTCCACTCCGGCGTCGATGGCGGCGAGATAGGTCGAACAGCCCAGGCCTGCCGTCTCATGCGTGTGAATCCATACCGGAATGGAGAGGTTCTTCTTCAGGCCCGAGACGATAGCGGCGGCGACATACGGCGGGATCAGTCCGGCCATGTCCTTGATAACGATGGCATCGCACCCCATCTCAGCCAATTCCTCGCCCAGGGCAATGAAGCTCTCCACACTGTGAACGGGGCTCGTGGTGTAGCAGATCGTCCCGTGCGCTTGCTTCCCCGCTTGCTTGGCGGCTTCAATCGCACAACGCATGTTGCGCGGATCGTTGAGGGCGTCGAAGATACGGAAGATGTCCATCCCGTGCTTCGCTGCGTTGGCGACGAAGGCGGTCACCACATCGTCGGGAAAATTCGCATACTGGACGATGTTCTGGCCCCGCAGGAGCATCATGTGGGGAGTCTTCGGAGCCGCCTTTTTCAAAGCGTCGAGACGGTCGAAGGGAAACTCCCCGAGGAAACGGAGCCCGGCGTCGATCGTAGCACCTCCCCACGTCTCCAGAGCCCCGAACCCGAGTTCGTCGAGAATCGGCGCAGCCGGAAGCATCTGCTCGGTTCGCATCCGCGTGGCCGCCAGGGATTGATGCCCGTCCCGGAGAACGGTGTTGTTGAACTGAACGGGATTCTTGGAGGACATAAGCGACAGCCTACAGAACTCACGCGGCCGAAATCGAGCCGAATTTGCACTTATCGCACCGAAAGTCGGCTTGCCCGAGGTGCCCGCCACCGAAGAGACTGACCGCCAAGTGCCAAGCGACCCTCACAGTGCCCCGCCGGAACGACCGGCGGAAACGGGTGCCATCCACCCGACCACTCCGCCCTGGTTCGGGCCGGGGCGGTTTCCGCTCTACCTCGCCCCTATGGCGGGCTTCACCGACATCGCCTTCCGTCACCTGTGCAAGCGACACGGTGCCGACGTGATGGTGTCCGAATTCGTCATGTGCGAAGCTCTCCTGCGCGATGCCGGACACGTCTGGCAAACCATCGAGTTCACCGAGTTCCAAAGGCCGATGGGGGTGCAGATTTTCGGTTCCGAGCCAGCCCGCATGGCTGAAGCCGCCCGTCGGATCGCCGATCGGCTGGGACCGGACTTCATCGACCTCAACTACGGATGCCCCTCGGAAAAGGTGACCCGGGCCGAGGCCGGGTGCTCCTTGCTGCGCAACCTTCCGAAACTCGGCCGCATCGCCGCCGCCGTACGCGGTGCGGTCCCGGAGATTCCGGTGACGGCAAAAATTCGCATCGGCTGGGACGCCGACTCGATCGTGGCCCCGGAAGCAGCAGCCATCCTCGAAAACGAGGGTGTGGACGCCCTCGCGATCCACGGGCGCACGCGTGCGCAGGGCTACAAGGGCGATGCCGACATGTCCGTTATCGAGAGGGTGGCGTCAGAGCGGCGTTTCCCGGTGATCGCCAACGGCAGCGTCGAGGACTGGGAGCGAATCCGCCACCTGGCCGGGTCCAGCGGCTGCGCCGGTGCGATGATCGGTCGTGCCGCCCTCGGCAACCCGTGGATATTCGAACAGGTGAAAGGTTTTCTCCGGCACGGCACCATCCCTCCCCCGCCCACGCTGGAGGAACGCATGGAGACCCTCGCCTTCTATGCCGCAGAGCTGCGCCGTTCACCGCTCGGCCGCGCACGGGGCGAGGCCGTCGCCTGGATGCGACCCAAGCTGAAGTCCCTCCTCAAGAACCTCCCCGGTGCCCGGGCGGCCCGGGCCGCCATCGACTCTGCGGACACGTATCCGGAGTTGTCGGCGATCATCAAAAAATCGGGGCCGCCCGCGTGATCCCGCACGATTGGGTTGCGTCCGGGACACCGGTCCGTCAACCTCCCGGTTTTTCCATGCGTTCGAATCTTCTTTTCCTCGCCATGGCGCTGCTCGCAGTGGCTGTGTTCCCCTTCGCCGCTTCCGCCCAGGAGGTGGAGAAACCGGCAACGGTCCGCGAGGTGCGCGTCCGCTACGACGGCTTTCCATCGGTCAGCGAGGCGCTGATCCGCGGAAACATCCAGGTCCAGACGAACGCCATTTTCGAACAATCCGCCGTGGACCGGTCCATCCGCTCGCTCTATCAAACCGGATTTTTCGACTTCATCGCCGCAGACATCGACGAAGCGGGGGAAGACGAGGTCACCGTGACATTCCGCGTGAAGCCGAAGTACCGGGTCTCCGAAATCCGCTTCGTCGGCAACGACAAGATCAGCCATTCCCGACTCGAGGACGAAATCGAGACGGAGACGGGTGCCTTCATCGACGAGTTCCAGGTGCGCTCGGACGAGGAGTCCATCTTCGCCCTTTATCTCAAGAAGGGCTATTCGGACGTCGATGTGGACACGGAGATCATCCGCAGTGACGCCACCGGCCGTGGCGTGGTAATCTTCCGCATCACCGAGGGCGAAAAGGTCCATGTCGGGGACATCACTTTCAGCGGAATCGGCGATCTCTCGGCCTCCAAACTA
>CAYVUQ010000061.1:0-1189 GCA_964454915.1 uncultured Puniceicoccaceae bacterium | reverse complement strand
ATGCAGACCAAAGAATGGAACTTTTTCACGTCGTGGCTTTCCGGAACGGGGCGCTTCGACCCGGACCGTTTGATTCAAGACCGGGAAGCCCTCCTGGGCTACATCCGCGACCAGGGCTATCTCGATGTGGAAATTCCCGACAGTGGAGTTCGGGTCACCTACCCGAAACCCCATGTGGTGGACATCCACTTCGACGTCACCCTGGGCACGCGCTATTCCGTCGGGGCGGTTCGGGTGACCGGCAACACCCTTTTCAGCGACGAGGAGATTCTCGACCAGACCGATCTGGAAGAAGGGGACGTGTTTTCGCCCTCCAAAGTCGCGGAGGCCACCGAGGAAATCCGCCTGTTCTACGGTGCCGACGGCTACCTGGAAACCTTCGTGAGAGCGATGCGCTCGCCGAACCTCGAGACCGGTGCCATCGATCTGACCTACCAGATCTCCGAGAGCAGGAAATTCGATGTCGAATCAATCAACCTCCAGGGAAACACCAAGACCAAGAGCATCGTCATCATCCGTGAACTCGCCCTCGCTCCGGGGGAAACTTTCGACCTGAAGAGAATGCGCAACAGCCAGCTCCGCCTGGAAAACACCCGCTACTTCGACTCGGTCTCCCTCCGACCGGAGTCCACCAAAATCCCGGGCAGGAAAGATCTCAGCATTGTCGTCCAGGAAGGACGGACCGGAAACCTGACCTTCGGTGCCGGCTTCAGCTCGCTGGAACGGGCGGTCTTCTTCGCCGAACTGAGCCAGGGGAACTTCGACCTGTTTAACTGGCGCTCCTATTTCCAGGGAGACGGCCAGAAATTCCGCCTGCGCTTCCAGATCGGTTCCCGCAGCAACGAGATCGTCCTGGCATTCGAGGAACCCTGGCTCTTCGAGCAACGGCTCGCCCTCGGGTTCGAGGCCTTCCGGCGCGAGACCGATTTCAACAGTGCCGTGTACAACGAATTGCGCACAGGCTTCGATGTCTATCTGCGCAAGCGCCTCTTCGAACTGGTCGAAGGGCGTATCAACTACACCCTCGAAAACGTCGAGATTTTCGATGTGTCCGACGACGCATCGGAACAGATCAAGGCCGAGGAAGGCACCACCCTGGTTTCCAAAGTCGGCTTCACCCTGACCCGCGATACCCGCGACCGGCTCGTCCTCACCCGGACCGGCAACCGCCTCGAATACAACACACAGG
>CAYVUQ010000060.1:6065-8405 GCA_964454915.1 uncultured Puniceicoccaceae bacterium | reverse complement strand
GCACTTGACGCTCCACTAATGTTAAACTTATTGTATAATATACGATGAAAACGATTAACACTAGAGATTTGGCCCACCGGACCAAAAAGGTTCGTAGTGCGTTGGCAATGGGAGAAACACTGGAATGGAAATCGAGGGGCCGGACCATTGCGGTTCTGGAGCCGGTCCGCAAGGAGCCTCCTGTCCGCAAGAACCACTGGCTCGAACGGGCGATCCGGGCGGGAGCGGACCAATCCGGAGAGCCGATGGTCAGCCAGCAGATCTATGACGAGCGAGGATAAATCCGGAACCCGGGCCGATTTCCGGTGAACCTTCCCAAACTCTATCTGGACACGGGTGCGCTGGTGAAGCTGTATCTCGTAGAGCCGGGTAGCGAGTTCGTTCAAAGCAAGGCGCATGCGGCGAAATGCCTCCCGTTGAATCAACTGCAAGAAACCGAATTGCGCAATGCACTGTTGGCGGCATGCGGAAGAGGGATTATCTCGGAGACGGTCCTTCGAAGAACCCTGGACAACTTCGAGGAAGATATACGGAACGGCTATCTGTTCAGAGAATCACCGGATTGGCCCCTTCTTTGGCGACGAGCCGGCGTTCTCGCAAAGCGTCATACTCCCGAGTTACTATGCCGGACACTCGATATTCTTCACATCGCGGCAGCTGAGGCTGCCGAAGCCGATGAAGTTCTCACGGGAGATCAGCGACAGAGCGGACTCTGCCGAGCAATCGGCCTACCCGTCTCCGAGAACGACTATTCTAATAGATGATCTCGGTTCATTTGGAAAAAGCCCAAAAGACGTCACGTCTTGACTCTTGTCAGATTTTGCAGAACCACTTGGACGTTTTCTCCCGCTTTGCCCGACAGATTCTCGCTCTTCCATGAGCCAGTAGATTGACAAGCGGAAGAACGACCGTTCATGGCGGAAAATTTCCTCAGAAAGTCCTCAGGCTTCACATCAGCTTGTTTAAGAATCGCCCTGTCTCGGAAGGCAACCAATCAATCGAAACCTGGGTTAACCCTCCGCCGATACGGCGATCACCGCCCCTCGATCTGACGCCCCCTGATCCTGTGGGAGGGGACGATTCCACGCTTGCGCGTGAGCGAGAAATGGCGGCGGATATCCGAATCGCTCAAGGGCTGGAGATCCGGGTTCAGGGCCAGGGTGCCGTAGGCGAGTTCCGCCAGAATCTCGACGTACACCGCATTGCGGGCCGCGTCCATTGGCGAATCGCCCCAGGCCACCGGCCCCAGGCGGTCCACCAGAATCGCCGGAACCGCAGTCGGATCGGCACCGGTTGACTCGTAGTGCCCGACGATCGACTCACCGACTTTCGCGTAGTATTGCTCCTCCTCCGTCTCCTCCTCGCAAGGCGTGGTGATGGGGATATCCCCCTGGAAAAAATCGGCGTGGGCGACTCCCAGACAGGGAATCTTCCGCCCCGCCTGCGCCCACATGGTGGCATACTTGGAATGGGTCCCAACCACCGCACGGATGTCGGGTAAATCGCGGTAAAGGGTCAGGTGGGCGTCGAGCCCCGTCGAAGGCAGGCCGAGCCCCTCGACGACCTGACCGGTGCGGGCTGAAACGACGAGGTAGGAATCCGGCGTCAAACTTCCGTAATCCACCCCACGCGGCTTGATGACAACCAGTCCGCGCCGACGGTCGAAGCCACTGATGCAGCCCCGGAAGTAATCGACCAATCCGTTTTCGACCAACTGCAGGGTGGCCTCATGCACCGCGATCCGTAAATTCTCCAGCATGCTCCGACGAAAACCCATGGACTCCTGTCGCGCAACCTTCTAAATCGTTTTCCATGGTGATCGATTCGCACACTCATGCCTTCCCGTATGCCGCCCAGATCGATCCCGAAGGCTGGGGACGGGCAAACCAGGAAGACCATTGGTGCCGGCTGGTTCTCCCCCGCAACGGGAAGCCATCCGTGCAGGGCTGGGCGGGGCGCGACGATTTTGTGGCATCCATGGACCGGGAAGGCATCGCCCGGTGCGTGCTGCTGGGATGGTATTGGGAGAATCCGGCAAGCTGCCATGCCCAGAACGAGGAGGTCGTCGCCTGGATGGCCGCCCACCCCCGGCGGTTCTCCGCCTTTGCCGCGGTCCATCCGCGCGGAGGCACGCCGTCCGAATGGATCGCGCACGCGCGCGCGGGTGGCTTCCTCGGTTTCGGGGAACTCCTGCCGACTGTGCAGGGCGTCGCACTGGGGGAGCCGTTCTGGGAGGAACTGGCCGACGCGGCAGCCGCCGAAGGCCTTTGGTTCAACTTCCACGTGTCGGAACCGGTCGGCCGGCCCCATCCCGGACGGGTCGAAACCCCGCTGGCCGAT
>CAYVUQ010000060.1:0-6055 GCA_964454915.1 uncultured Puniceicoccaceae bacterium | reverse complement strand
CGACCTGAAGATCATATTTTCCCACTGGGGGGGCGGCCTCTTCCTCAGCGAACTCAACCCATTTGTCCGGGAACGTTTCCGCAACGTCTGGTACGACTGCTCGGCAAGCCCCCTTCTCTACGACGACCGGATTTTCGACATCGCCGTGCGCACCGTCAGCGCCGAAAAAATCCTTTTCGGCTCCGACTTCCCGCTCCGACTGTATCCCCGGCAGGACCGTCTTCCGGGCTGGCGTCGTTTTCTCGGGGCCATCAACGCCTCGGACCTGACCGAAACCCAACGCAGCCTCATCCTGGCCGGAAATGCCCGGCGGCTCTTCGGCCTCGTTTAGCCGGCCTCAGCCCGCCTTGTTCCGCGGATGGAACCGGGCGTGCTCGTCGAGCAATCGTTCCGCCTCGACCTGGGTGTAGATTTGCGTAGTGGCGATGTCCGAATGACCCAGCATCTCCTGAATGCTCCGCAGGTCGGCACCCCCCTCCAAAAGATGAGTGGCGAACGAATGGCGGAGCGTGTGCGGCTTCACCGCAGGGGACAGGCCCGCACGCGCCGCGTGCAGCTTTACGAGATGCCACACGGTCTTGCGGGAAATCGGACAGCCCCTCTGACTGAGGAATACTTCGCTGCCTGTCTTCGGTTTCACCAGTGCCGGGCGCCCTGCGTGCAGGTAGTCGCGGAGTGCCTTCAAAGCGGCACCGCCGAGAGGGACCAGGCGCTCCTTGGACCCTTTTCCGAAGACACGGACGAACCGGTTTTCGAGATCGACCGATTGCAGCAGCAACCCGGTCAGCTCGCTCACCCGGAGACCCGACCCGTACAGCATTTCCAGGATGGCCCGGTCCCGGAACCCGTGCGGAGTGCCCGAAGGCGGTGTCTCCAGCAAGCGGATCATCTCGGACACGGTCAGGCTGACCGGAACCTTGCGCCGGTTGCGGGGACCCCTCACAATCTCGGTCAGGCCGGGCCCGATCCCCTCCCGCTCCCGGAAGGCCGAAAACCCGCGCAGAGCCGACAACTTCCGCGCCATGGAGGAGGTCTCATAACCGTCGCTCCCCAACTTCGCCAGAAAGGCCGAAACAACGGCTTCGTCCACATCACTCCACGAGGCGCATCCGCTCTCCTCCAGAAAAACGCCGAACTGCTCCAGGTCCGTTTCGTACCCCTCCACCGTATGCCCGGACAGACCCCGCTCCAGTTGCACCCAGGCGAGAAAGTCATCGACTTGTCCGCGCCAGAAGGGAGCACCTCCCGGAAGATTCGAGAAACCGGTTCGCATGGAGATCACCATCATGCCCGTCTTTCCGCCATCGGCAAACAAAGGTTTCCGACTGCATCTTTTCCTTCCGCTTTGCCTCCGGTATTGCTACCTTTCCCGCCCATGGAACCTCTCCGCACAGTCGCTCTCGTGGTCAACCGGTCAAAGCCGGGTGCGCTCGAGATCGGCGAGCAGCTGCGCGGCATTGGCACCGAGCGGGGATGCGATGTGCGCCTCACCTCCGAACACCCCCTGCCGGACGGCTTTCTGGAGGGCTGCGACGCCGCTTGCGTGATCGGGGGAGACGGCACCTTTCTCGGCGTGGTCCCGCAGGCCGTCGCTTTTTCCGTCAAGGTTCTCGGGGTCAACCTGGGCAAGCTCGGGTTTCTGGTCACCTTTTCGCCCGAAAACATTTCGCGCGCTTTCTCCGGCATCCTCTCGGGCAAGTACGAAACCGAAGAGCGTTCACTCTTGCGGGCTACCGACCCGGCGGGCGAAGAGCGCATCTGCCTGAACGACATCGTGGTCAAGCAAACCGGCTCCTCGCGCTTGATGGTCCTGGAGGTCTTCGCCAACGGGGATCTGGTCAACGAATTCGCCTGCGACGGGCTCATCTTTTCAACACCGACGGGCTCGACCGCCTACAACCTCTCCGCAGGCGGCCCGATCGTGCATCCCGAGGTGACGGGTGCCACCCTCACCCCGATTTGCCCGCACACGCTCAGCAACCGCAGCGTCCTCCTCCCGGCCGACATGGTCCTGGAAGTGCGGACAGGCCACGAGAACGGCGAACGACAGGTCACCCTCGACGGAACGCCGTCCTTCGGACCGCAACCGTCCTTCCCGCTGCGGATCGACGTGCCGCCCGCACGCCTGTGCTTGATCCACGGGCACCGCTATTCGCACTTCCGCACGGTAAGAACCAAACTCGGCTGGCGGGAAAATTCCCTCTGACCCACGCCCCCCTTTTCCATTCATGAGCAAGTATCACATCAAAGCACCCGATTCCGAACACGTCGAAGGACCGTTCTCGGTAGATCAGCTCAGGGAGCTTTCCTCGGCTGGCATCCTCGGCCGGGAGACTCTCATCCGCCAGGGCGGCTCAGGGGGATTTTCGCCGCTCGGAGACGACCCCGCTCTCTGGGATGAGGTGCGCGAACGCCCGAAATCGACCCTGAAACTCCGCAAGCCCGAACCGCCGCAAGTTCCCAAACCCGGCAAATCCGCCAAGGGCACGATGATGAAGAAAAATCGTGCCGCGCCCGCCGCAGTCGCACCGTCCGAGGGAGCCGGGGACGTCAACGACATGCTCGCCGCCGCAGAGGGCAAAACCGAGCAAACCCGGCACATCCAGAGGTTGCGCAAATCGCGGCAACGGGCCGTCTCCCTGCTCCTTCCGGGCCTGGTGCTGATGCTGCTCGGATCAGTGGCTTTCGTAGTGCACCCGGAATGGTCGGCCATCGTGGATATGTTCAAGTCGGCGGACTACTCGTTCGACATCCTTCTCTCGAACTGGATTCTTCTTTTCGCGATCACCGACCTGATTCTGGCCATCGGCATCGGCCTGGGACAAGCCGGCCTCTTTCCCCTCCTCCGCTTCCGCGCCGGCCTGGGACTTGGTTTCTTCACCTACCTTTTCTACTCGCGGGGAGAACCCGAAGCACTCGTAGCCGCAGCCGCCCTGCAGGCGGGCATGTTCGGGGCGACCATCTGCACCCGCCTTGGGACAACCGCCCTCTTCGTCCTGCTCGGGGTCGGCGGAGCCGGATACCTGATCTGGCTCTCCTGGTTCCAGGGGATACCCCTCTGATACCCATCGCCGAACGACACCCATGGGCAAAGAGGGAAAAGAGAGTCTTCTCGCCAGGACCAGGAGGTTCGTCCGGGCGGTCCCCGACTTCATAGGGCGCGAGATATGGCAGGGAACCGGGGATGACGGAGAAGGCGGGCGCACCCGCTCACTGGCCTTTGTCCGTATGCTGGTAATCGCCTGGCGCGGGATCGGAGACAACAAGCTGTTCGGACAGGCTGCCGCCCTGAGCTATTACTCCCTGATCGGCCTCGGCCCGCTTCTGGCCATCGGGATCATGATCTCGGGCTTCCTTCTCCAGGGAGAGGACAAGAACAATGTCCTCGTCGAAAAACTCTCCCAGGCCCTCGTCTTCGTGGCACCGCCCGTCTCCGAGTGGCAGGGCACTCCGGATGGCGCGACCGAACCCCGGGCACCCGGCGGCGAAAACGAAACCGCAGATACGCACGACCGTCTCAACCCCAGCGTCGTAAGCTTCATCGACCGCATCGTCAGCAGCGCGCGTTCCGGAACCGTCGGGGTGATCGGTTCCCTGGCCCTGATCATCATCGTCATCCAGCTGATCACCTCGATCGAAAAGGCCTTCAACGGGATATGGGGCGTCCGACGGGGGCGCAGCTGGGCGCAGCGCATCATTTCCTACTGGGCAATCGCCAGCCTGGGTGCCGTTCTGAGCATCACCGCCATCACGCTGCTGTCGGCCTCGACCTTCGTGGCCAGCTTTGACCGCATGGTTCCGGGAATCGAATACGAAGACATCCACGCCTGGGCAGCCCCCCTCGTTTCCATCCTGCTCCTGACTCTGGTCCTGGCTGTTTTCAACCGTTTCTTCCCCCACACGTCGGTCCGCTGGAGAGCGGCCTTCATCGGAGGAACGGTCGGCGCTGTGCTGCTGCTCGCCAACCACTCCCTGTCCTTCCTCTACGTTCACAAAGTCATCCGCGAGCAAAGCCTTTACGGCTCGGTGGGCATCATACCCGTGCTGATGTTCGGCCTGTACCTGTTCTGGTTGATCGTCCTCTTCTCCTGCCAGATCGCCTACGCGGTGCAGAACGCCGAGAATCTTACGAACCGGGCCGCCTGGAGCAACGTCAGCCCCCGCACACGCGAATCGCTGGCCCTGGCCTGCCTGTTGCGCATCGGGCGCAGGTTCCAGCAATGCGGCGAACCACCCACCACCACCGAGATCGCGGACCATCTGCGCGTTCCCGCTCAATTGGTCAACAACTCCCTTACCGCTCTCGCCGAGCTCGGCTGGATCCGCGCCCTCGAACCCGACGGCGACGACCCCCAGGCCGAGACGCGGTTCCAACCGGCCTTTCCGCTGGAGCACCGCACCCTCCTCGATTTCCACGAGTCGTTCTCACGCTCGGGAAACAACCGCGGCGAGGAAATTCTGGAAGACGTCGAACCGCTCCTCTCTTCCTACCTGTCCGGTTTCCGGGCCGAGGATCCGCTCAAGCAGCCGCTTTCCTCCCTGATCGGGTAGCCATTCAATGTGATTCGGACCGCTCCCCGTGTCCGTGCACCCCCGAACCCCTTCCATCCCTTTCCTTCTCCACCGGCCAGCAAAGCAGCACCACGATCCCGGCCACGCCGAGCAGGAGCCCCGCCAACAGAGGCAGTCGGCGCCGACGCACCGCAATGTTCAACAACCACTTCCGCGCCAGCCACAGATGCGCCAGAAGCAGACCCGCGAACACATAGCCGAGGATCAGATGCAGGTCCCCCCAGTCGTGCCGTCCCCAACCCATGACCGACAGTCCATGGCCGCCCTCGCTCCCCGGCGGCAAACGCAGGTCCATCAAGAGGCCGGTCGCCAACAACGCGCAGACAACCAGATAGAGCAGCAGATTCAACACCCGACGCAAAGCGGTTTCGGTGGAGGCTTTCACACGCGGCATCCTGCGGGTTTTCCAGCCATTAGCAATTCTTACTTCTTGCAGAATCAACGAAAGTCCGTCTAACTGGCGACAATGGCTCCTGAATTCAAATACCAGTCGCCCTTTCCCCTGGGAGAGGACAAAACCGAATACCGCCTTCTCACCGGCGACTACGTCTCGGAGGCCGACTTCGAAGGACAGCCGGTCCTGAAGGTCGCCCCGGAGGGCCTCCGCGAGTTGGCCAGGGCCGCCTTCCACGATGTGGCCTTCTTCCTTCGGCCCGCCCATCTGGCCCAGGTCGCAGCAATTCTCGACGACCCCGATGCAAGCAAAAACGACCGCGATGTGGCCCTGACCATGCTCAAGAACGCCGAGGTCTCCGCGCACGGGGTCCTTCCCTTCTGTCAGGACACCGGCACCGCCACCATCGTCGGGAAAAAGGGCCAGCAGGTCTGGACCGGAGTGGACGACGCTGAATGGCTCTCCCACGGGGTCTTCGACACCTACGTCAACGAAAACCTGCGCTACTCGCAGACCGTTCCCCTCGATCTCTACCGCGAAAAGAACAGCGGATGCAATCTCCCTGCCCAGATCGACCTCTACGCCAGGCCGGGGATGAGCTACGACTTCCTCTTCGTCGCCAAAGGCGGCGGTTCGGCCAACAAAACCTTCCTCTTCCAGGAGACCAAGGCCTTGCTCAATCCGGTCTCGCTCGAGAAATTCCTCATCGAAAAAATGTCCACCCTGGGCACCGCGGCGTGCCCGCCGTACCACATCGCCTTCGTGATCGGCGGAACGAGTGCCGAGACCACCCTGAAAACCGTCAAACTTGCGAGCACCAAGGCACTCGACGGTCTGCCCACTTCGGGCAACGAGGGCGGTCGCGCGTTCCGGGACACCCAGATGGAGGAACGCCTGCTCGCCGCCAGCCGCAAGCTCGGTTTCGGTGCCCAGTTCGGCGGTCGCTATTTCGCCCTCGATGTCCGCGTGGTCCGGCTGCCCCGTCACGGTGCGAGCTGCCCGGTCGGTATGGGCGTCTCCTGCTCCGCCGACCGCAACATGAAGGCCCGTATCGACAGCAACGGAATCTGGCTCGAGAAACTCGAAACC